>JAAZHD010000085.1 GCA_012510895.1 Clostridiales bacterium | reverse complement strand
TTCATCCACCTTTTGCCGGATTGCTGCCAGGGCAGAAATTGCCAATGTCCATCCAATACCGCCGCCTGCCCCGTAAGCAAGGGATTGAAGAAAATTATATTCCCTGATTACCATAAAAAGAGCTACCCCTAATATGGCACAGTTAACGGTAATCAGGGGGAGAAAAATTCCCAGGGTGTAGTAAAGATTAGGCATAAAGCGTTCCAGAAGCATTTCCACAAACTGTACAAATGCTGCAATAACAATAATAAATACAATGAACCTTAAATATTCCAGGTCAAAGGGCACCAGTATGTACTTGTAAACCAGGTAGTTAAGCACTGTGGTTGCAGTCATCACAAAGATAACTGCTTGCCCCAGCCCAAAAGAAGACTTTAAGTCTTTGGAGATGGATAAATAGGAACACATTCCGAGAAAATTTGTTAATAATACATTACCGGTAAATATGGAAGCAATGAATATGACAAAGGGATTAATCTCCACTGACCTGCACCTCCTGTTTTGCCGATTGTTTTACGGGAGCATCCTTTTTTTCTGTAACGGACTTTACTATCCAGATAATAACGGCCAGCACAAAGAAAGCACTTGGTGCCATAACCATAACAGTCCAGGGAGTCCACCAGTCTCCCAGAATTTCATATCCTAAAATAGTGCCAAAACCTAACAATTCACGAACAATGGCAATAGTTGTTAAGACCAGAGTATAACCTAAGCCGGACATAAGTCCGTCATAAAAGGACAAGAGCGGTGGATTGGACTGAGCAAAGGCTTCACAACGGCCCATTATAATGCAGTTTGTGATAATTAAGCCCACATAAGGCCCAAGTGCCCTGCTCATATCAGGAAAGTAGGCCTTAAGAACGATGTCCACTAAAATTACATAAGATGCGATAATCAGGGTTTGCACCATCATTCTGACCCGTACAGGAATGATATTGCGCAAAAGAGATACCGTCAGACAAGAAAAGGCTGTAGTCAACATAACCCCAATTCCCATTACCAGGGTATTTGCCACCAGGTTAGTTACGGCCAGGGCAGAACAGATTCCCAGAATCTGTCTGATAACCGGATTTTCCTTCCATAACGCCTTTTTTGTTATATCGCTATATGTAGAAGCCATTAGTTTCCACCCCCTGTTTTGGCTCTTAACTCTTTAATACTCTCATTAATGACAGAAAGCAGTGCATTTGATGTAGCCGTAGCGCCGGTAACGGCATCCAACTGCCCTTCCTTGCCGGGAGAGGCATAACGGAGCGGTTCCCCGTCCTCATACAGCTTAATGCCCCTGAACTGCTCTTTAAACCAATCCTCTGCGATACGTCCCCCCAGACCCGGAGTTTCATTCTGCTTAATTATGTCCATGCCTATAACGGTTTTAAAATCTTCATCCAGGGCAATGACACCGACAATATCACCCCATAAAGCAGCGCCTTCAAATATCAGCAAGTTCTGTACAGCGCCTTCTTCGGTTTCATATTGAAACAAGGTCACATCATCTTTTTTAACTTCTTTTATATTTTGATCATAAAAAGCTTCAAGGGCTATAGAGGACATGCCGGCCGGCAGTTCTATCTGAAGCGCATTCAATTGAGCCCTAATCTCATTTAAACGTGCATTTGCCTGAATCTGAGGACGTGTGAAGACATATGCTCCGGAGAGTATTCCGGTAAAGAAAGCTGTGCATATGAACATAAACACAATATTAAACCATCCCTTGTCCTTCATGCAGCGGCCCTCCTTCCTGCCGTATTTTTTTTACGGGATTTTAATGTAATTTCCATAAGGGGCACAAACGTATTCATTGTCAGAATTGCAAACATGGTTCCTTCTTTAAATAAGGAAAACTCACGTATCAGCACAGCTATTACACCTGTTAAGGTACCGAATACAAGCTTTATCAGTTCATCTCTCGGAGCCGTAATTGGATCTGTGGCCATGAAAACGGCACCGAAAAGGAGACCGCCTGATAATACAGCGTACAAGGGGTCAGGAAAACGTGATACACCGGCGAAATGAAGAATAGTTTCCGTAATCAGTGCGCTCCCAAGTACAGTAGAAATGATTTTCCAGGACGCGGTTTTTGTAGCTATTAAATAAACAGCAGCTATAAGTATGAGGATGGCGGCTGATTCCCCCATGGAGCCGGAAACATTTCCTAATATAAGCTGCATATGACTGGGTATGACTGCAGCCTCCCCGGAAACTGCAGCCAGCGGCGTTGCTGCACTGATACCATCAGTCAGCTCAGGTACCCATCGGGCAAAACCTCCGGGAAAGCCTGAGAAGGGTTCCACCCAGGCATTTGTCATCGGACCCGGAAAGGTAATGAATACAAATACCCGGCCTGTAATTGCGGGATTAAATACATTCCTGCCAAACCCTCCAAATACCTGTTTGCCAAAAACCACAGCAAATACAATACCTGTAACTGCCACCCAATAAGGTACCTTTGGAGGTAATATGAGGGTAAACAGAAAGCAGCTTACCAGGATCGACTCTGTGGGTTTCCCGTTTCTGGATTTTTCGAATATGTACTCTGTAATGACTCCTGCTAGTGTAACCGCCGTCAATACGGATATGACCCTCCATCCATACATATAAACGGTAAACAGCAGAATTGGAATTAAGGATAACAGGACTCGCCTCATCATGGGCTGTTTTCGGAAAAATGTTTTCATAGATGTGAACAGGTTTGACTTTGTGCGGCTTTTTGTCTCTATATGCGCACTCATAACACAATTCCCCCCTTATTATAGATTTGCAGTTTGTAATTATATACACCATAGCTGACAATTTATAACACATTAATTTTTTTCGTATGAATATAAAGTTTCTAATCAGCTATTGATTTCCGATAGTGAATCCTATATGATAAAAGTACAATAAAATATTGCATCAAGTACAGGTTGCTTATGCATTAATAGGGAAACAGGTTAGAATCCTGTGCGGTCCCGCCGCCGTAAAAGCAGAAGGCGATTATAGCAGCTTAAGGCTGCAGCCACTGGGTAACTGGGAAGGCCAATCGCCGCAAAATAACTGCTTAAGCCGGAAGACCTGCCTGTACAGAAAACACCGATAACCTCACGTGGATGGGGGGTGTTGTGAAATATGCAGGTGAATACTATGTATTTACAAGGCTTATACTAACAGCATACGCATATTTATTGCACAACAGCTTCCCCTTCAACAACAGGTTGGAGGGTTTTTTGTTGCTTTAAGATTAAAATAACGAATTGGAGGTTTTACAAATGAAAAAGAAAATTTTAGCCATTGTTGCCGTCGTAGTTGTTTTTGCCTTGCTTTACGCAGGATATCAGGCATTTCTTGCGCCAAAGGGAACCGAGGGGTCAAAAGAAGTTACTATTAAGATTATAGTGGAACCGGAAGAAATAAATGAAACCTTTACCTATAAGACAGATCATGAATTTTTAACTGACCTGCTGAAGGAAAAGCAGGATGAATTAGGAGCCATGCTGGAATCAAGCGAATATGGAACAATGGTGGCCGGCATGATGAATTATAAAGCCGATCAGAACAAAAATGAATTCTTCCTTTTCCAGGTCAATGGTGAGGATTCAATGGTGGGAACAGATGATACACCTATACAGGACGGCGATGTGTATACATTTATCCTGACCACCTGGTGATAATATGAAAATACATGATATTGTCCTTATTGGCCTTCTCAGCGCTCTTACTACCGCAGGAAAACTGGCTTTAAGCTTTATACCCAATGTGGAAATTGTTACTTTGTTCTTCATCCTCTTTGCCGTCACATTAGGCCTTAAACGAAGCCTGCTGATTTCACTCGTGTTTTCAATTGTTGAGATTTTATTATATGGGTTTTCCACCTGGGTCCTGGGCTATTTTATAATATGGCCTTTGCTGGTGATAGTTGCATCTTTCCTCAGTAAAAGGATAAAAACGGAATATGGATATGCTGTCCTGGGCGGATTGTTTGGATTATTCTTCGGCATGGTATTTGCGTTAACGGAATCCTTTTTCTACGGCCCTGCATACGGTTTTGCCTATTGGGTCAACGGTCTTGTCTTTGATCTTATCCATGGGGTTTCAAACTTCATTTTAATCCTCCTTCTGTTTAAACCTTTGAAAAAGATTCTGGACAGCCAGCTAATGAGGTTTAATCTCATATAGACTTTATAAATTATGTTTAATCTTAAAAATGTGAGGTTATAAATAGTACTAGTAAGTAATATTGAGTATATTTAGGAGGTTATCAAATGAAAAGTTTAGCAGGTACAAAGACAAGAGAAAATCTGTTAAAATCCTTTGCAGGAGAATCTCAGGCAAGATCCAGGTATATGATGTATGCAAAGAAAGCCGAAAAAGAAGGCTACAGACAAATTGCCAAATACTTTGCGGAAACAGCTGAAAATGAATACCAACACGCAAAACGATTCTTTAACTTCCTGGCAGAAGGCTTAGAAGAAGAACTTCCCACAGCCGTTGAAATTACTGCTTCATATCCGGTTGCAATTGGAGATACAATTGAAAACCTCAGGGCAGCTGCAGCAGGTGAAAATGAAGAATGGACCGACCTGTATCCCACATTTGCAGAGGTTGCCAAAGAGGAAGGTTTCCCGGAAATTGCAGCTGCATGGAAAAAGATTGCAGATGTCGAAGAAAAACATGAAATCAGATTCTTGAAACTTAAAGAGAATGTGGAAAAAGGCATTGTATTCGAGAGAGAAGAAGAGGTAGAGTGGATATGCCAAAAATGCGGTTATATACATAAAGGAAAATCCGCTCCGAAGGTATGCCCCTCCTGCCTGCATCCCCAGGAGTATTTCGAGTTGTTTGTTGAGAATTATTAATACATATACAAACTATTTCCAATATAACTGAAATAGTATGAGAGCTGAGCACATGAAAAATTTGTGCTCAGCTCTCTTTTTGCCCCGATTTTTTACTCTGATGAACTGATATCCCGATTATCTTTTACCGGCGACCCCTTAAAGGACAATCCACTATGCATCTTTCCCCTGTCACAGGCCGGAATTTATATACATTATCCTGCTTCCTCAGTGCCTCTGCGAGGTTTTCAGGAGTAATCTCATCCGGGCAGGGAATATTGGTCGGATTTCCGCCAAACTTATTGCCGTCTTCATTTGTCAGTGCATATTTGCTTGCCCAGTCGCAACGATTAACATCAACCGGCAGGTACGAGATTTTGCTTCCTGCAATGTCCAGCTCAACAACTTTATCTGCATTCAATGCCCGGGTGGGGCATGCTTCGATACATTTCCTGCATTTGCTGCATTCATCTGCTTCCCCGGCTATAATGCTGTCAGCATCAAGCTCAGCATCTGTAACTATGGCTATAAATCTCTGATGAATGCCATACTTATCTGTATTGACAGACCCATTCAGGGTCAGGCTTCCAAGGCCTGCTGCAACCGCTTCCAGGGCATTGCATGCGGCATCGGCAAAAAATCCGCGTGGGCTTCCCACCACCGAACCCGCTCCTGTCAGGTTATATGTGTAAACAGCCTTGTATCCCTGATTTTCAAGGGCCTGGCAAATTGCGTAGCCAATATGCCCCAAAAGGAAATTGGTTTTATATTGGGCAAATACATATGGGCCGATTGCTTCAGCAGGAGGCTGACCCAGTCTTTCCACAGGTGTTACCGGATAATGCAGGCCTGCAACAATAACTGACTTAGCTCCATCAATATAATCTGCCGTATCTCTGATAATGCGTTTCTTCACTTCTATATGGGGATCATATGGTTTAAATCTTATATTCTTATCCGAAGCTGAAATTATTACTTCATCTTTCCTGATTTCCTTAAGCTGCTCAGCTATTGAGTCTATTGTTGAAGCAGAGGCAACTCCAACCATGTCTGCGCCTTTTTCCTTAGCTATTCTTATAATCTCTTCTTTTAAGTCAGCCGGTTCTTTGAACTTATTCAGGCCGGTAAAAGCCTTATCTGCAACCGGTGCCTGAGTGAGAATCATGGCAGTATTAACAAAGGTATTGCCCTCATTCTTTACGCCGCATATCTTTCGGACCGGTTCATGATCCATGAGCGTCTTAGGCATAGTTGAATACCCCATCTTCTCCATTATTCTGCAGATATCCAGTTCAGCATAACCGACATTAAAGCCTGTGATCTGAAGGTAGCTGCGCCACTCATCAGGGAATTTTTCCTGGAACTCTTTAACTGTACCTTTTATTGGCAGACTATATCGCTGTGTTATTAATATTACACTTTGTCCGTCAGGCAGATGGTCCTTAATATCTATATTATTTTCTGCCAGGGTTTCAGCGGACACAAAGTGTACGCTGTCCATATCCCATGTCTGGCATATTTCAAGCACGCGATCATAGGCAGACCGATCCAAAGGCAAATCCGAAGCTGCAGTATGACGTTTCCGCCTGTCTGAAAGTTTAGTGTAATCCGGATCCGGCTTCCGCAGATGTTTTGGCAGACAAACCTTTAAGCACACACCCATTTCTCCGCCTCTCAGGCCGTGTTTACGTACATTTTCCAATAAAACCTCTTCATCGACTTTGTCCGGTATGGGAATGTCCAGGTCTATATCAAAATGCTCTCCCCATGCACAGCGCCACAGGTTTTTGTTGGCGAACCGATGATGTTTTCCATCGATAACCACATCCTTAACGCCGTTTACCTCTTTCCGGTAGGCGTCTGTGGGACAGTGCTCTATAC
>JAAZHD010000084.1 GCA_012510895.1 Clostridiales bacterium | reverse complement strand
TCTAACATCCAAAGATGACCGTGGTTGTTGACTAAGATGATTTTTCTAAACCCATCGTTCCACAATCCCAGCATTGTGTAGATGATGGTCTCTTCTACGACTTCTTTAGGCATGATTACTGTGCCTGCCATACCTAGATGGTGATATGGATGACCTCCATAGTTCAGGGGCGGAAATGCTAAGTTTACTTCTCTGCCCTGCTTGGCAGTGTATCTTCTTACACCTTCTAAAATTTGTGTAACCATAAAAGTATCGAGACCTGAATTTGCGTGTATACCATGGTTTTCAGTGCAGCCAATGGGAACCAACACAACGTCGTTTTTCCTGCGTTTTTCTATGACTTTAGACCTGGGAGTGTTTTGGATGTAAGTTCCTGGTTTGCCTAGTTCAGATTCGGAAGGAATTTCATATTCCTTTAGAATCTCATCGATTTCTTCCTCAGTGGCGTCCCAGATTTGCTTCTTTAGACGACCTACCTCGTTGTCCTCGAAGATAATTGCAGGGTTGTCTGTGAGCAACCATTTTTTGTCTTTTGACATTTAAACATCTCCTCCTTTTATTAATATTGGTATACTTATGGTATACATGTTTTAAAAATTTTTGCTATCTCAATTGAAAACGTTTGGTTGTGTTTTCTATAAGTAATGATAATAAGATGACAAATCCAACTGTGGCGGTTTGCCAATAAGATGATATTTCTAGTACATTCATCCCATTTATCAAAAACGTCATTATAATCGCACCCACAATCGTTCTGCCAATGCCTCCCTCACCTCCGCCAAAAGGAGTCCCACCGATTAAAGTTGCAGCGATAGCATTTAAGGTAAAATCTGTTCCGATGAGGGCTTCAGCAGCATTTAATCTTGAAATATACAATAGACCTGCGATAGCAGCCAAGCATCCGTTTATAGCAAAAACAGAAATCACTATTCGGTCGGTATTAACTCCAGAGAGTCTCGCGGATTTGATGTTTGAACCAACTGCATAAATATTTCTCCCATAGATAGTTTTATAAGTAATAAAACTCAATATTACTGTTAAAATTAAAACTTCAAATACGAGTACGGGTATTCCAAATATGAGACCGCTTCCAAAAAAACGAAAAATTTCATTAAACCCATATATTTGGGTTCCTCCCATGTAGACATAAGCAAGACCTCGCGCAATCCAGTCCATTCCGTATGTTGCAATAAATGGAGTTAATCCTACTTTGGTAATCATAATTCCGTTGATAGAGCCACACAAAATTCCAATAAATAATCCTATGGCTATTCCTACAAAAGTACTTCCGGACTTGATGAAACTAGCCGCAATGCAAGAAGACAGGGCTAATACTGAACCCATAGATAAGTCAATTCCCTTTGTTATTATAGCCAGTGTCATTCCATAGCTTACTATTATCAGCAATGAAGCTTGACCTAAAACGTTAGTAATATTTTTAAAAGTTAGAAATGCCGGACTTAGCAGGGTCAAAATCAACAATAGTATAATCAGTATCATAAAACGTGCATATTTTAGTAAAAAGTACACAGTGTTATGCTTCATTTCTTACTCCTCCTCTCCGTTGTTTATACTTTTCATTCAATACATCAAAGATGATGATTAGAATTATTATAAAACCTATTAGAGTAAACTGAATCGGAGGAGTAAATCCCAGCATGTTAAGTCCATTTCTTAAAGTTGCAATGATACATGCTCCTATCAACGTGCCGAAAACTCCACCCTTTCCACCATCAAATGGTGTTCCACCGATAAGTGTTGCGGCAATTGCATCGAATTCATATCCTGAACCTGCTATTGGACTTGCAGAATTTACTTTTGAAATGAGTAATACTCCTGCAAATCCAGCCAATAAACTGCTCAGCAGATAAGTTTTAAAAATGACATCGCCGGTATTTATTCCTGAATACCTTGCAACCTGCTCATTGCCGCCGACAGAATAAATATTGCTTCCATATTTTGTGTTGTACGTTATATTCATTATAGCTAGCGTTATAATAAATGCTATTATAATACCTACCGGTACTCCATATATCTGTCCATCTCCTAAAAATCTAAAACTGCTATCAAAACCTGGAATCGTATAACCATTAGATATTACAAGGGCAAGGCTCTGAGCTATTCCCATATTCGCAAAAGTAACGATCCAATAATCAAACCTTTTAATCCCTATCAAATAGCCGTTAACAAAACCAATTATGCAGCCTACCGCTAAACCAATACAAATGGCTATAAGCGTAGGTATTCCTCTGTGGAGAAAAGTACCTGTTACTACTCCAACTAAAGACATAACAGAACCTACCGACATGTCAATTTTGCCTAAGAGTATTGCCAGAGTCATGCCAAGTGAAACCATAATTAAAACCGAAGCGTGCTTCAGGATGTTCATCATATTTACAAAAGTAAAAAAGTAATTAGCAGTTACACTGAAAAAAACTATTATTATAGTAAGACCATAAACTATGCCCGGGAGTTTCTTTAAAAGTCTGATAATATTGTACAAAATCATAAATCATTCCCCCTCCCAATGGCAAAGTTTACGATTTGTTCTTGACTTGCATTCTGATGGTTAAACTCGGCTACAATTCTCCCCTGGTACATGACATAGATTCTATCAGAAAGTCCTATAATTTCAGGTAAATCTGATGAAATCATCATTATTGCTTTACCACTTCTGGCTAATTCATTCATTAACTCGTAAATTTCCGCTTTAGCGCCAACATCTATACCTCTGGTAGGCTCATCAAAAATTAGGATTTGCGAATCAGTTAACAACCATTTTGCTAGAACCACTTTTTGTTGATTTCCTCCGCTAAGCGAGGCAACTATTACATTCTCATCTGGTGCAACTATATTAAGTTTTGAAATGTATTGACAGGCTATCTCTTTTTCAGTATTGCTATTTAAAATCCCATTTGGAAATACTTTTTTTAGGCAAGCTTGAACTACGTTCTGCTTTAACATCATTTTGGTAATGAGGCCTTCGTCTCGCCTATCTTCAGGTAGCAAACCCATTTTATAGTTTACCGATTGACATGGGGACTGACACTTCACCTTTTTGCCGTTTATATAAATTTCTCCACTATCATATTTATCTTCACCGAATATCGCCTTAGCCACTTCGGTTCTTCCTGCTCCTACGAGGCCATAGAAACCAACTATTTCTCCCTTGTGAACTTTAAAGCTAATGTCCTTAAATTTACCGCGAGAACTTAAGTTTTCCACTCTCAACACTTCTGGACCAGCCCCATTATAATCTCGTTTATATAAATTAGTAATCTTTCTGCCTACCATCATTCTAATTAGTTCTGATGTAGGGGTTCCTTTTACTGGCACTGTTCCTATATACTTCCCATCTCTTAATACTGTTACCCTATCACCAATTATTTGTATCTCTTCCATTCTGTGTGAAATATAGATTATGCTAACGCCTTTATTTTTGTACGTTCGTATTAATGAAAAAAGGTTATCTATTTCACCTTTTGTTAGGGTAGCTGTAGGCTCATCCATTACTAACACTTTTAAATTTTTTAGTGATAGAGCTTTCGCTATTTCCACCATTTGCTTTTGCGCTATACCTAAGTCTTTAACTAATGTATGGCAATCCAAATCAATGCCAACCGTTTTCAACAGTTCTTCACACTTTGAATGCATAGTCTTTTTATCTATCGTGTAC
>JAAZHD010000083.1 GCA_012510895.1 Clostridiales bacterium | reverse complement strand
TTTAGGAGGTTTAGTTAAGAGGGATACAAAATCCCTCTTTTTATTAAAGTCTATAATACTATTCATAAAACTTGTATTTTGCGCATAATATATTTTAATATTTTACCCTCTTTTTTTGAAGACGACTAAATGCAACAATTTATATATTTACATAAATATAAATTGTTACTTTTATCCTTTATCACTTTGATTTTGTTTTAGTATTTCTTCCCTTGCAAGCGCATCACATCGATTGTTTTTTTCATTATCGCTATGACCTTTAACTTTATACCATTTTACATAATGAATTTCCATTAATTCTAAAAGTTTATTCCACAGATCTTGGTTTTTGACAGGTTGATTTTTACTGTTTTTCCATCCGTTTTCCTTCCATTTTCGAATCCATCCTTGTTTAAATGCATTAAACACATAAGCACTATCTGTATAAATATATACCTTACAAGGTTCATTTAGAGCCTCAAGTGCTTTTATAGCAGCCATTAACTCCATACGATTATTAGTAGTGCATTTTTCGTTTCCAGAAAGCACCTTTTCATGCCCTTGATAACATAAAATAGCTCCCCACCCACCAGGTCCAGGATTCCCACTGCAAGCACCGTCAGTAAAGATTTCCACCAACTTCATTAATTCTGCTTACCCTTCTTCTCCATTTCAATACTTTTTTGTGCACATACTTGTATAGATTTTATTATTGCTCCTCTAAAACCATTATACTCAAGAGCGGAAACTGCTTCTATAGTGGTACCCCCAGGTGAACATACCATATCTTTTAATTCTCCCGGATGTTTCCCGGTCCTTATTACCATTTCAGCAGCCCCGGCTAATGCCTGAGCTGCCATTTTATAACTTTTTTCCCTAGAAAGTCCCATCTTTACTCCTCCATCGGCTAAGGCTTCTATAAAAAGAAATCCATAAGCAGGACTGCTGCCACTTATGGCAGTAGCGGCATGAATTTGACTTTCTTTAATTAATTCTACATTTCCAAAGGATTCTAAAATATGTATTGCCAGTGAAAAGAATTCTTCAGGAACAGATGTATCTTCACATATTGCTGTCATTCCTTTACCAACCAAAGCAGGTGCATTTGGCATTGTTCTTATTACATGACACCTGTTTTTTATGTAATCTCTTAGCTCTGCTATGGAAACACCGGCAGCTATAGATAGAATTAATTGTTCGGGTTTAACATAATCAGCTATTTCGGATAATACATCTTTTAATACCATAGGTTTTACAGCCGGTACAATAATGTTGCAAGACTTAACCACTTCAGATGCTGATGTTGCGATGGTAATTCCTAACTCTTGGCTTAATTCTGCTGCTTTTTCATAATCAGTATCAAAGACTATTATCATATTTGGTTTAGTGATCTTTCCATTTATGATTCCTCTGATCATAGCAGTTCCCATATTTCCTGCCCCGATAAAACCTATTGTTGTATTCTGATAACTCATACTTATCTCCTAAATTCAATCATTAATTACTGATTTCACGTATATCATTATTATAGAATAAATATAGCATAAACTTCTTTTAAAAACCAATCCTGTCTCTCAATTTCATGTTTTCTTTTTGTGAAATACATTTTACTACCGTTAAATACTTTGAATGACAACTGGAAATTAAAATTATGGCTTTATTCTCTTTTTGCTTGTTGTTATCTTCCGTTTATCCTTATTTGTCAATCAGAGAAAAATCCTGGATTAAAATTAATTTTTTAGGCGAGTTTCTCCATAAATTCCTCAATTCGATCCAAGCCTGTTTTTATCTTTTCCATAGATACTGCATATGATAATCTCACAAAACTGTCTGTTCCAAATGCTATACCTGGTACTACACTTACCATTTTTGAATCTAGCAGTCTATCAGCAAAAGTAAGTGAACCATCTATTATAGTAGAACCAATTCTTTTTCCTATAGCATCACTTATATTCATCATTATGTAGAAGGCGCCTCTAGGGAGTTTACAAGATAAATTTCTAATAGAATTAATTCGATTAGTCATATATATTCGTCTTTTATCGAATTCAGCAGTCATTTTTTTAACATGTTCTTTTGATGCATTTAATGCTGCTATGCTAGCGTATTGTGCTATTGTATTTGGATTAGAAGTAGAGTGAGATTGTATGTTTCCCATTATCTTAATCACTTCTCTCGGGCCAGCAGCATATCCGATTCTCCATCCTGTCATGGCATACGCCTTAGACATGCCATTGATTGTTATAGTTAAGGCTTTAATTTCTTCATTAAGTGAAGCTATACTTACATGCGACATACCATCATAGACCAATTCTTCATAAATCTCATCTGATATAACAAAGAATCCATGCTCAACAGCTAAATCAGCTATAGCTTCGAGCTCACCTTTTGTATAAACGCTTCCGCTCGGATGACTTGGATTATTCCAGACTAAGGCCTTTGTTTTGGGAGTCAAATCTTTTTCTATATCATTTACCGTTACCTTAAAGGAGTTTTCTTCTTTGGTTTCTACAAAAACAGAGACACCATCAGCCATTTTAACCATTTCTGGATAAGAAAGCCAGTATGGCTGAGGTATTATGACTTCATCACCTGGATTAAGAATAGCTTGAAAAACATTATACAGTGAATGTTTTGCCCCGTTTGATACGATAATTTCATCTGGAGTGTAAAATATATTGTTATCTCTTTCAAATTTTTTACATATTGCCTGTCTCAATTGTAGTATTCCTGAAGAAGGAGTATAACGTGTTAATCCCTTATCAAGTGCTGCTTTAGCTGAATGCACAATGTAATCTGGTGTTGGGAAATCTGGCTCCCCTGCACCGAAACTGATTACATCAAGTCCATCTGCTGACATTTTTTTCGCTTTAGCATCTATAGTTAAGGTAAGAGACTCAGAAATGCTCTTATTTTTTTTCGATAGCATCATTGTATTTATAGTATTCATAAAATAAACCTCCTGAAATGAAAGAATTAAATCATAATCCATCACATAAAGCACATTATAGCACGTAAAATTGGATTAGTCCACTGAAAAATGAATTTTCAAATATACAAATATTCATCTAGTTCAGTATAAAAACATGCCTGACCAATTGTGCAGGGATAAGCAATCCATCGAATACTATTGTATGATTATAAAGGTCAGCTATATTATTTGTAGTTATTATCTTTTTCTATCATATTTTAGGGGCAATGGTGGGTGCTTTTACAAGTGCGAAGTTTTAGTTAATTATTTTAAGTATAATATATAATACAGGAAC
>JAAZHD010000082.1 GCA_012510895.1 Clostridiales bacterium | reverse complement strand
TCAAATCAAGGTAATAGAGATAGTCTTCGGGCTTTACATTCGGCGGGCATCTGTGGTCGCAAAAGGGAATATATCCGCCTCTTTCTACATATGGAACCAGGGTTTCAAGATATGCCTTAATGGCTTCAGGGCCTTTGCCCAGTTGAATTTTGTCCACACCTCCCATAATGCGCAGCCGACCTTCATATTGATCCAGCAGTTCTCCGGGATGGCTGCAGCTGTTGACCTCAAAGGGGAACAGGCAGTTGATGCCGCCTTCTAGGAAATAGGGAAGCAGAGGACGAACATCCCCGTCGCAGTCTGTATACCAGAGATCTATGCCGTAAGCTTTCAGCTTTTTATTTATACGTTTATATCTGGGTACGACAACATCCCGGAAGAAGGGCACAGATACTATGGGGCCGTTTTTAAAGCAGATATCTTCCCAGCCGGAAGCAAAATCGAAGTCGAAATGAGGCAGCACCTGATCGAGGAAATGCTCTACCAATTGGCAGCAGGTTTCTACCATATCTTCTACCATATCCGGGTAATCATAGATGGCATATGCAAGTCCTTCAAAGGTCAGCATGTCACGGATTTTGCCGATCATTGAGCCGCAGTGCACGCCCAGAGGATAGGTACGGTCATCAGTGTGAAGTTTTTTAAGCTTCTCAATATCCACAATCCGTTCCGGATCATCCAGGCGGAACCGCTCTTCCTTGCAGCGTTTCCAATCATCGGGAGTTACTATGGTTGCCTTTATGTAATGAGGAATGGTATCGTGACCGTCTTTTGGCACCTCTGCTAAAAGGCCGTCTGCATTCATCAGTATAAGAGTACTGTCTGTTTCATCGACCACTTTGTCTGGAAATGGCGGATTCATCCAGATTGCGCCGTGAATCACCTCAAAGCGGTCAAAATTGAAGAATCTGTGAGCTTCCTCGTTATTTGTTATATTGTTTTCGTAAAAGATAGGCCACAGCTTGAAGTTCTCAAGCCAGTATCCAAATTCCATATTGAAGCAGCGATCAACAGACTGATAGTTCATCTGACGGTTGAAACGCTCCCTGTCTGTCATAGTGCCCTTCCACTTTTCACGACATGGTTTGATGTTCATTATCCTGTCTCCTTTTCCATAGTTTTTAAATGGATTTATAATTAGGCATAGACATTTCAAGCAAAACTGCAAATACAGAGTTGATACTAAAATTATACATCAGTTTAAGCATAAAAACATCATCGTTTATTGCTTAAAATCCAAATATGTTATAATGTTATTATTCCCGGAAATTTAAATGCAGCATTGATATATTAAAAACTTAAACGAGAATGATTAATAAGATTAAATAAATCGGAAAGAAGGAAGAAAGTTATGCAGAAAGAAATATTAAAAAAATATGCAAGATTGCTGGTGAAAACAGGAGTAAATATTCAGCCGGGCCAGACCCTGGTCATCAACGCCCCTGTAGAGGATGCAGAATTTGTCAGAATAGTTGCGGAAACAGCTTATAAGGAAGGTGCCAGGGATGTGGCAGTGAGCTGGAATGATGAAATACTGGCCAAAACCCGCTATATGCTGGCCCCCGACGAGGTGTTCGATGAATTCCCCGATTGGAAGAAGGAATTCTACCTATCATATGCAGAAAAAGGTGCTGCCTTTTTAAGCATATCCGCATCTGATCCTGAGCTGATGAAAGATGTGGATCCAAAGCGGATTTCAAGGGCCAACAAGGCAAACTCAATGGGGCTTAACGAATACCGGAAACGACTTATGAGCAATGAAAACAGCTGGTGTGTTGCGTCCATACCTACCGATGCCTGGGCAAAGAAGGTATTCCCGGAATTATCTCAGGAAGAAGCCGTGGGAAGGCTGTGGGAAGCCATTTTAAAATCAGTTCGTGCCGATCTGCCGGATCCGGTAGAAGCCTGGAACGCACATAAGGCAACACTTGCTGAAAACATTGACAGATTAAACCAGCTGGAGCTTAAGCGGGTTCACATACGGAATAAACTGGGGACTGATTTAAAAGTAGAACTTCCTGACGGACATATCTGGATGGGAGGATCGGACTATACTGCTGACGGTGTTGAATTTATTGCAAACATGCGGACAGAGGAAATTTTTACCGCTCCCTTCCGGAAAGGGGTTAACGGTAAAGTGGTCAGCTCCATGCCCTTAAACTATAACGGCAATTTAATAGACGGCTTTTCACTTACCTTCAAGGACGGCAGAGTTGTGGATTTTACGGCTGAGAAGGGCAGTGAAACTTTAAAACAGCTTTTGGAAACCGATGAAGGCGCCGGATACCTGGGCGAAATTGCCCTGGTCCCCTATAATTCGCCCATATCCAATATGAATATTTTATTCTTCAATACCTTGTTTGACGAAAATGCTTCCTGCCACCTGGCTCTTGGAAAGGCTTACCCGGTTTGCCTTAAAGGCAGCGAGCCCATGACAGAAGTAGAGCTCATTGAAGCCGGAATCAATGATTCCCTGGTGCATGTGGACTTTATGTTTGGCACGGAAGATCTGGAAATAGACGGAGAGACCAAAGACGGGCAGCAGGTACCTGTTTTCCGGAATGGGAATTTTGCATGACAGACAGAGCTAAACCTCAAATCAGAATATCGGTCCGCAATATGATTGAATTCCTCATGCGTTCAGGGGATATCTGCCTTGCTGCCGCGGATACTAAGGCTATGCAGCAGGGGACTTTGTTACACCGGAAACTGCAGGAGGAGGCAGGGGAGAATTACCGGTCGGAGGTCCGTCTGGCAGTCACTGAAGAGCGTGAATCATTCTCTATATTGGTGGAAGGCATTGCAGACGGCATAATCCAGGAAGACGAAAGGGTAATAATAGATGAAATTAAGACCACATCTATGCCCCTGGATCTGATTGACGAAAACTTCAGCGGCTTACACTGGGCTCAGGCCAAATGCTACGGCTGGATGTATTTAAGTCAAAACCAGGCCCCGTACATATGCATTCGCCTTACCTATTGCCGGAGAACCCCTGAAGCGGATTTTGAAGTAAAGCAGTTTTTAAAGGAATACTCCTTTGAGGAACTGAATGAGTATTTTACAGGTATAGTCAATGAATATGCCAAGTGGGTGGATATGACCTTAAGCCACAGAAAAGTCAGGGACAGATACATACAGGATTTGGCGTTTCCCTTCCCCCAATACAGAAAAGGTCAGCGCCGGCTGGCAGCAGAAGTATATAAGGCAATAAGGTATAAAAGACTGATTTTTGTTCAGGCACCGACGGGAGTGGGTAAAACCATTTCCGTTCTTTTTCCTGCAGTAAAAGCTATGGCTGAAGGCATGGGAGAGAAAATTTTTTACCTTACTGCCAAAACTGTAACCAGGCAGGTGGCAGAAGATACTATCCGGCTGATGAAAGAAAAAGGGCTGTGTTTTCGCAGCCTAACCTTAACTGCCAGGGACAAAATCTGTTTTTTGAATATCCCCGACTGCAACCCTGAAGCTTGTACTTACGCAAGGGGGCATTATGACAGGGTGAATGCTGCTATTATGGATATTTTAAAAAATGAAGATATTATCACCCGGGAAATTGTGCTGAAATATGCAGCGAAACATCATGTCTGCCCATTTGAATATGCTTTGGATATCGCTTTATGGGCGGATGCAGTTATCTGCGATTATAATCACGTATTTGACCCCAGGGCTTATCTTCGCCGTTTCTTTGATTCCCAGGGAGATTATGTTTTATTGATAGACGAAGCCCATAACCTGCCGGAAAGGGCTCGGGACATGTTCTCTGCCAGCCTTAACAAGCAGGCTTTTATAGAGCACAGAAAACAGTGGAAGCAGTCTGCTCCTGAGCTCTATCAGGCTTTCTCCGCTCTCAATAAATGGTTTATTGCCATAAGGAAAAGCTTTGAAAAAAGCTATGATGCTCGTTTGGCTGCTTTTCCGACTGATTTTTTAAAACTGGTAAGAACATTTGCCGAGGAGCTGGAAGCCTGTTTGCTTAGCGGCCGGCAAAGCCCTTCCAGGGAGATGACCGACCTATTATATGATTGCCGCAGTTTTCTGGCAGTGGCAGATCTTTTCGATGATCGCTATCTGGTGCATCTGGTTCGCTCAGGCAGTGATGTTGAAATTAAGCTTCTTTGCGCGGATCCATCCTTTCTTCTTCGGAAGTCCTATGAGAAAAACCGCAGTGCCGTATTCTTTTCCGGAACCCTGCAGCCCCTGTATTTTTATAAGGAAACTTTAGGCGGCAGGGACGAGGACCGGGCAGTCAGCTTTCCTTCTCCCTTTCCGGCTGAGAACCTTTGTCTGATGATAGCCGGCAATATATCCACCAGGTACAGGGACAGGGAAGAAAGCTATGAAGAGGTTGCAAGGTATATAAGGGCTGCAACCAAAATGAGGGTCGGCAATTACCTGGTATTTTTTCCTTCATATCAATACCTTAAAAATGTACTGGATGTATATCTGAATATGTGGCCGGATGACAAGGTAATTGTACAGAAAAGAAACATGGACGACAGAGAAAGGGAAGAATTTTTGAATGAATTCCATGCCCTTCCTGCAGAAAGAATGACAGCCTTCGCAGTCATGGGCGGCATTTTTTCGGAAGGCATTGATCTGACCGGGGAGCGGTTGTCCGGGGCAGTTATTGTAGGAGTAGGCCTGCCCCAGATATCGGCGGAAAGGGATTTAATCTCCCGCTACTATCAGGAAAACAGAGGTTCAGGATTTGAATATGCCTATATGCTTCCGGGCCTGAACCGGGTAATGCAGGCAGCCGGAAGGGTTATTCGTACGGAGGAAGACCGGGGTTTTGTCTTGCTTCTTGATGATCGTTTTCTTCATAAACGGTATTTGGATGAGTACCCGGCAGAATGGAAGCATTATATTTGTGTAAAAAGCCCGGATGAAGTTGAAAAGGTTTTGTCTGAGTTTTGGTAATAATGCAAACTTTGAGGCCGGTTTGTGATATAATTCTTTTAAATTACTCTGTTTAAAATTATAAGCATTATTTATTCAAGGGGAAAGCATCTGCAATGAAAGAAATGGATACCTACATGCTGAGCAGCTTACCGGCATCGCTGGCGAAAATCACCATATACACAGGTGTTGTAAAAGATGAAATTGTAAACAAGTATTCATCCCTGATTCGATTATTAATTGATCAAAGCTCAAAGGCTGAAGAGCTAATGGACTCTTATCATCAGGTCTTATCCATGCTGATTCAGCGGTATGGATTTAACGGAGAATTCTCCGGCGATCTGTGGAAGAATCATCTGATAAATTTGATTTTAGCCGATGAAAATGTATTTTCAATGGCCTGCGAAAGGGGAGAATATGCTGATATACCGGAAGGCCTTCTTAATATTGTAAAAAGCGATTTGCTCCACCTCCATTCCGTGTTCCGTCTTGACGGGATCTTTCTCCGGGATATCATAAAAGCCAGGACGGAGATTAATGAACTGCCAAATTGGGAATTAAGGCCTTATAATGAAATGGGTTTTAGCATATTGGATGATAACGGGTTAAGACATGTTGATTCGTATATAATAAGAAGATTATACAGCTCTGAATGCTGGGGGCAGGAAACCCGCCTTCTTAATGAGTACTATTATCAGCAAGGCTGCGGAATTTTCAACAGATTCAGAGCATTTCGGTGGGTTCAGACAAATGATCACGAAGGGTTTCTCGAAGGGGTGGAAAAGCCTGATCCCATTCGGCTTAAGGATTTAATTGGTTACGAAAGAGAGCGCTCTTTGGTTATTCAAAACACCCTTCAGTTTGTCAAAGGGCTTCCCTGCAATAACATTCTGCTTTACGGCGACAGGGGAACAGGGAAATCGGCTTCTGTCAAGGCCATTTTAAATGAGTATGCCTCCTGCAGACTCCGTCTGGTGGAGGTTTCGAAATACCACCTGAATAACCTGCCGAAAATTATGGAAGTCCTTCAGAAACGCGGCTTAAACTTCATACTTTTCATAGATGATCTTTCTTTTGAAAGCGATGAAACCTCATACCGGGAATTAAAATCCGTATTGGAAGGAGGTATAGAGGCGAAGCCCCGGAATGTGGTTATTTATGCTACTTCCAACAGGCGTCACCTAATAAAGGAATATTTCAGCGAACGATCACTGAGTGACGAAGTCAGCAGCCAGGATACCATGCAGGAAAAGCTGTCCCTCTCTGACCGATTCGGCATAACTGTCACATTCTCGCTTCCGGATAAGGAGACATATTTAAAAATTGTTGAAGGACTGGCCAGACAGCGCCGCCTGAATATTGATCCGGATGAGCTGAAGGCGGAAGCCGTAAAATGGGAAATGTTTTATAATGGGCGTTCTCCGCGGACGGCCAGGCAGTTTATTGACCATATGGAAGGCAAATTGAAGTTCTGCCGGGCCAGGTAAAAAGTATTCTTATTCTTCCGGGACGAAAGAAGGAAAATAAACGTAAAGCATAGAAGTTAGGCAAAAGCAAATATATATTTGAGGAGGTTTTTCTGTGGTATCCACCCCTGCAATTATATTTTCTGTAATTACCCTGATGCTTTCCTTAATACTGCCCATAGTGCTGGCGGTTTGGTTTTGCAGGAAGTATCAGGTGTCGGCAGTTACCGTACTTCTTGGCGCAGCCACATTTTTGATTTTTCAGCTCATTCTTCGAATCCCCCTTATGCAGATTTTTAACCCCATATTGTTCGGAAGGGATCCGATAAACGGCAGCATCAGGCTGGTCCTGTACGGATTGTATCTTGCCTTCACTGCAGCCTTGTTCGAAGAAGGAGGCCGTGCCCTTGCCTATAAGCTGTTTCTTAAAAAGAAAGGTGACTGGAAAAATGCCGTTGCCTTTGGTATCGGGCATGGAGGTTTTGAAGCCGTTATTTTAGTGGGCGTGACTTACATAGGCAATCTGATTTTCATAGCAATGATTAATTTTGGAATAATAAATACGTCAGGCGGCATGGATGACGCCGTGTCACAGGCAGTTAAAGTCCTCACGGAAACTCAGCCTGTTTTATTTCTGCTGGCAGGCATAGAAAGAGTATTTGCCATGGCCCTGCACATTGGGTTTTCTTTGTTGGTTTTCTATGGGCTTTCAAAAAGGAAATATCAATTCCTGTTTTATGCATTCCTTGCTCACTTTGTTCTGAATTTCCCTCTGACCTTCCTTAGCGGCTTACAAGGAGGTGCTTACGCTGCCATTGTTTATATTGGGGTTATGGCAGCGCTGGCTCTGTACTGGACTATAAAGATATCACCTAAGATGTTTTTAGGAATTCAGGAAGCTGAGTTGAAGGAATCTGGCGGTTGAAGGGCAGAGACATAAAAACCGGCTTTGCGGAATAAAGGGAAAATGCATAGAAGGCAGGTATCAAAGTTGGGGATCAAGAGCTTTTTAAAATTGGTGGAAATAAAGACAAAGGCAGCAAGCATGACCCCTTTATTATTAGGGACTTTTTTTACCTATTATCGTTACAGGCAGCTTAAGTGGGAGAATTTCCTTCTGATGCTCATATCTCTCCTGTGCTTTGACATGACTACCACTGCAATCAATAATTATATGGATTATAAAAAGGCAAAAAAGAAGGAAGGCTTTGGTTATGAGCAGCATAATGCCATAGTCAGGGATAACCTGAGCGAGTCTCATGTTGTTGCTGTTATTCTGATTCTTTTGGTTTTGGCGGTTCTTTTCGGCATTTTTTTGTACCTGAGAACTTCCCTCATCGTTTTGATTATAGGAATCATTTCCTTCGGAGTGGGTATTTTCTACACTTTCGGTCCTGTTCCCATTTCCCGGATTCCCCTGGGAGAATTTTTTTCCGGTTTTTTTATGGGGTTTGTTATACTGTTCCTGTCTGTATATATTCACATTACAGATCTGGATATAATGGAGCTTTTTCTTAAAAACGGAGTATTATATTTTCATGTGAACCTGGAGGAAATCGCTATATTATTTCTGGTATCCCTGCCTGCCTTCATGGGTATTTCCAATATTATGCTGGCCAATAACATTTGCGATATGGAAGAAGACTATGAAAACCACCGCTATACGCTGCCCTTGTATATAGGCAGAAAAAAGGCTTTGGCTCTGTTTCAGGCTCTATATGTTATTGCATTTTTAGATATCCTTTTATTGATTATATCGGGCGTCCTGCCGATAACAGTAATTCCGGAACTATTTCTGATCTTCCCTGTATACAGGAATACATCTGTTTTTTTGGAACGGCAAAGCAAAAAGGATACCTTTTCCATATCAATCAAGAATTTTCTTCTGATTAACATTGGTCTCATTATTCTCTTAATCCCGGGTATTTTTCTGTGATTACTTAAAGTCCATATATATGTTATACTATAATTTGTTGTGCAAGAAAATATTCATGGTTTGGGGAGCTTGTATATGGAGAGTTCGGTTGTTGTTAATCAGGTTATTATATTGTTTTTAATCATGTTAGTGGGCTTTTATGCAAGAAAACGGAACATTATTACTGAAGATATGATAGGCAAACTGTCAACCCTGCTTTTGCAGATAACCCAGCCCTTGCTTGTAATATCTTCGTTTAATTTTGATTTTTCGATGGAGATGCTTAAGAATGCAGCCCTGGTATTCGGCTCATCTTTATTTATACATTTATCTGCCATGTTTATGGCCAAGTTTCTTTATAGCCGTTTTCCTGAAAGAGTCCGAAAGGTGCTAAAATTCATTACAGTGTTTTCAAATTGCGGCTTTATGGGTTTCCCGGTTCTGCAAAGCGTCTTTGGCAGCAAGGGAATTTTTTATGGTGCCCTGTATGTTATACCGTTTAATATTCTCGTCCTGTCTTATGGTGTAATGGTATTTACCGGGAAGACTGACAGGAGTGTTTTGAAGGAGATTGTCATCCATCCCGTTACCATTTCCGTAGCTGTTGGCATGGTGCTTTTCCTTTCGCAGATTAAACTGCCGGTGCAGGTCTTCAGGGCAGCGGAAATGGTAGGCTCAATGACTTCTCCTTTGTCTATGTTAATTGTAGGCAGTTTATTG
>JAAZHD010000081.1 GCA_012510895.1 Clostridiales bacterium | reverse complement strand
CAGGCAGCATCCTGTAATTGTAGATAACTAATATTTTTTAATAATCTTTCTGGGCTATAGGCTACTCTCTTATTGATAAGGGCATACACTGTTCTAATTAGCTTACAACACAATAAAATCAGTGACTGCTTCTTCTTTAACGGGTTTTCCCTGCGGGTTGTATAATACTCATGTAGTAGCTTAAACTCATTATTCTTTGCTACAAGAGGCATTATCACCTTAAACAAAATACTTCTAAGCCTAGAGCGTCCCCGCCTGCTAATGGTGGTCTGCCCTTTATGGTCACCTGAGCTGTTTTCAACTAGGTTTAGACCAGCTAACTTCTGTATTTGACTGGGGTGAGTAAATCTACTGACATCTCCAACCTCTGCTATAAACCCTGCAGCGGTAGTTATGCCTACACCTTTTATAGTTAGCATTTCTTTGACTCCTGGTACCTGAAGGGCCAATTCTCCCATTTCAGCCTCTATTTCACTCAGTAGGCCCATATACATATCATACTGCTGTATGATGATCCTAAGTTCTTTCTGAGCCATTCTAAGCCCTTCCTTAATTCCTATGGAGCCTTTAGCTGCTTCCATTAGGCTAGTTGCTCTTTTTGAATTACGGTAACGCTTACAAAACTGGGTATATTAGCTCTATGGACCATGCTATACCGGCTTTCTCTGCCCGTTTTAGCGTTTCTGATACGGTAGTTTTACCACAGTTACAGGATTGTCCAATTTCTCGCAGGGATAGTCCTACCTGGTGTTTTAATCTTAGTATTTCTCGTGCTTTCAGCATGTCAAGCCTCCTCATAATTTGGGCCCCCTTTACTTAATCTGAGTAAAAGGTTACCAGTTTTTTATCGGCTCGACAAGGTGTCCGGATGTCACCGATACGCTGTCCGGATAATCCCGTTATGCTGTCCGGATATTACCGGAATGAGTGTCCGGATGTTGCCGAAATATGCACTGTTGACTTCTTAACTAAAAAACGGGTCAAGAACAATGGTTTAATACCCCAAACAAGGCACTCTACGAAATGATAACGTAGGGTGCCCTTGTCTTTATTTGTTTCATGCTGGAAGATAAAAGATTATTCAACTAATGATTTCATTATGTCAACAAGCTGCTTATCTGTTTGTTTATATCTCTCAAGGCTTTTTTCTTTATCAACAACACCATCCTCCTGTACGAAATCAGCTTCTGCTTCGATTACAACTGATATACCATTCTCCACATATACGAGTTTTCTCACGTGAGGTACCTTTACATGTACATTGCCCGGCTCGGGAAAATCGCTTATACTGATCTCACCGTTTGTTGTACTAACGTTTTTCATATGCTCAAGTGCATCTGATTCGAAGTACTGCTCCGCAAAATAAAAGACACTAAATCTATTTTGAAATTCCAATGTGTTTTTATTGAAAAAGTAATAAACCGTCTGATACGCAATAATATTCTCAGTGGCCTCATCAACTAACACATACTGTTTTGTCGTGTAATCGCCGTCGGGGAGATTTGGGCTTTTTACGGAAGTTTGTAAGGCTGATTCTACATCATCCTTTGTATATTTATGTTCCTCCCAACGCACCCCGTTGTTCGTAATGCCAGAATTAATTCTGACCAGGGCAATTAACTTGTTATTAAAGAAAAATCCGAATGGTACTTTTACCGAAGATATCTGCCTAATCAGCTGTGATGCATCAACGTCGTGATATACCGCGCTACTTTGCTCTATAGTGTTTAATTTATCTTGACGAGGATTAGGGTCCCCTGCTGCATTTGGTATATTTGAATTGCTTCCATTTGGTGTTGTATTCCATATGTTCATATGCGGATAGACACCTATAATGAAAAATAACATTACCGTGGCACATGCAGCCACAGATATATATTTTCTTAAATTGTTTGTTCCAATATGTTGGCGAGTAGGACTTTGGGTTAACCTATACATGATCTTCTCATGTAAAGTTTCATCAACAGACAAATTGTCCATATAATCCTTATAATCTTTCATTT
>JAAZHD010000080.1 GCA_012510895.1 Clostridiales bacterium | reverse complement strand
GCCGGATGATGTGCTTGATGTTTGGAAAAGTATGAAGCTTAAAATGTTATGTTAACTATAAAAATTGATGGGTCAAACAGTGGCTTTGGTCACTGATTTAATACAATATTAATTGTACAAGGAGGTGTATAATATGACTTTTATGGGATATGTCCGACCAGATGGTAAAGTCGGAGCCAGGAATCTTGTTGGTGTAATTCCCAGCGTTGTTTGTGCCAATGATGTTGCTCAGGCCATTTGCAGACAGGTGCAAGGTACGGTTGGGTTATTCCACCATCAGGGTTGTTGTCAGCTGCCTCCTGATCTTGACCGGGTCACTGATACTCTGATTGGTTTAGGTTGCAGTCCCAATTTGGGTGCTGTTTTGGTTGTCAGTCTCGGTTGTGAGGGAACAGACCATCAGCGGCTGGTCGAAACTATCGCAAAAACCGGTAAACCTGTTGAAATAATACACATCCAGGAACTTGGAGGTACAAGCAAAGCTATTCAAGCCGGTATAGACATAGCACAGAAATTAATGATCAAAATTTCAAGCTTACATCGTGAGCCGGTAGATATATCCAGAGTTGTTATGGCTATTAAGTGCGGTGCTTCGGACGCCACTTCCGGCATGGCATCCAATTGCGTCATAGGCTATCTTTCAGATAAACTTGTTGATCTGGGAGCAACAGTTGTTTTCGGCGAAACCACTGAATTTATCGGGGCTGAACATATTTTAGCCCGCAGAGGAGCAACCCCTGAAGTGGGAGAAAAAATATTAGAGATAGTAAACCGGATGGAACGTCGTGCGGAATCACTGGGATGTGACATGAGAAAAGGACAACCAACTCCCGGAAATATTGCAGGCGGGTTGTCATCCATAGAGGAAAAATCTCTTGGTGCCATTGTTAAATCCGGCAGCAGACCAATACAGGGTGTTTTGGAATATACCGAAATGGTGACAGATCACAAAGGACTTTGGATTAAGGATACACCTGGGCGCGAACCGGAAATACTTACCGGAATGGCATGTTCGGGTGCCCAGCTGATGGTATTCTCTACAGGCAGAGGAGCACCCCAGGGTTTCCCATGTATGCCAGTAATAAAAATCTGCGGAAATCCGGTTTCATATGAACATATGAAAAACGATATGGATATAAATGCCGGGCTTATTATTACCGGTGAAAAATCTATTGAGGAAGTTGGTGAGGAGGCTTTTGAAAAACTGTTGAGGGTACTCAACGGAGAAATGACTAAAAACGAAGCCATCCAGTACTTCAGCTCCATAGACATTCATACTTTGGGACCTGTCATTTAATTATTTCCACGTCTTCTTATACAAATGTAAATAGGTTTATTAATTATTTGAATGGAGGATTTATTATGGGTCCAGTTCCAGCTTTATTAATCGGAATAGCAATTTTGTTGGCACTAGTTATCTTTACTAAGATTCAGGCATTCCCCGCGTTAGTTCTTTCCGCACTTATAATAGGGCTTCTCTCAGGACTTCCTGCAGGCGAAGCCATTTCAGCCGTAACTGCAGGTTTTGGCGGTACAATGACCAGCATAGGTATTGTTATAGGCCTTGGCTGCATTATGGGTAAATTCATGGAAAAGAGCGGAGCTGCCAAAAGAATGGCTTTAACCATTCTAAAGTTTGTAGGGATTAAAAAGGCCGATGTCGTTCTCGGACTCACAGGTTTTTTAGTTTCTATTCCTGTTTTCTGTGATTCGGGTTTTGTTATTCTGTCTTCTCTCGCAAAGGAGTTTTCAAGACTTACGAAAAAATCCATGCTGTTAATAGGCGGTATGCTTGGTATGGGTCTTTACATAACACACTTTCTTGTGCCGCCAACCCCGGGTCCTCTTGCAGTAGCAAGTACCTTTGGTGTTGATATAGGCCTGTTTATCCTGGCAGGATTGGCATTATCCGTTCCCCTGTTTGTATTTTCAGTATTCTTCTTCCGTTGGGTATCAAAGAAGTACGAGCCCATCATTCCTGAAAGAGACGAAGAAGATTTGAAAAAGCTATCTCCTGAGCAACGTGAAGTTCTGGCAAAGATAGAAGCAAAACAGGCAGCAGGTTTGGAGCTTACCAGTGAAGATTTCAGCGAAATGCTTAAAGACGAAACTCTGCCTCCTGCAGGTATTTCGTTCGCTACCCTGCTGGTTCCTGTATTCCTCATTCTTGCAAATACCATTGCAGACCTTGCAGGCGTATCAGGAGTAGGTGCGTATATTTTTGATCTTATTGGTTCACCAGTTACTGCAATATTCATATCTGTACTAATGTCAAT
>JAAZHD010000079.1 GCA_012510895.1 Clostridiales bacterium | reverse complement strand
TCTCTGTATATGATAAGGATCCTGAAAAGGTTAATAAGTTCCTTAAAACATTTCCGGGTGCCGAAGCTGCCGCTTCCATGGAAGAGGTTATAAGCGATCCTTCCATTCAGCTCATTGCATGCGCTTCAATCCCCATTTACCGAAGCTCCATAGGCGCCAGGGCAATGCTTGCCGGTAAAGACTTCTTTGCCGACAAGCCGGCTTTTGTTACATTGGAGCAGGTTGAAGAATGCAGAAAGGTATGCAGGGAAACCGGAAGGAAGTTTTTTGTATACTACAGCGAACGGCTGCATGTAGAATCAGCTGTTTATGCAGAAAAACTTATAAAAGAAGGGGCTATCGGCAGAGTAATACATATGGACGGCTTCGGTCCCCACAGGCATAATCCGGGAATACGCCCAGAATGGTTCTATGACAAATCCAATTATGGAGGCATAATTTGCGATATTGCCTCCCACCAGTTTGATCAGTTCCTGCATTATACCGGTGCCAAAAAGGCAACGGTAGACTTTGCGCGAACCGCTAATTATAACAATCCCCGGTATCCTGAATTTGAAGATTTCGGAGAAGTTATACTTACTGCAGACAACGGAGCAACCTGCCATATCCGGGTGGATTGGTTTACCCCTGATGCACTTCCTGTGTGGGGCGACGGGAGGACATTTATTATCGGAACGGAAGGATATATGGAACTTAGAAAAAATATAAATATCAGTATTAGCAACTCCGGAAACCATATTTACCTTTGCAATCAAAAAGAATGCAAATACATAAATGCACGCAATACTGTCGGGTTTCCCTTCTTTGGCCGTCTGATCCGCGATTGTCTGGATCGTACTGAAACCGCTATGACCCAGGAGCATGCATTCTACGCAATGGAGCTGGCCATTAAGGCGCAAAACATGGCACAGTTTAATGATTTCCTGCTCCGCTGATTTGTTGTTTGGTATGACTTGTTAAATAATCAATCCATGGCTCAACAGCCCTTTTTGACAGGTGCACGTAATTATCCATTGAGTACCTGGACGCAAGATGACCGGAGTTGTTTTTAAATATGCTGGCCACATCCAGGAAATAGCACTGATTCTCTGCACTCCATTCAAGCATTTTTTTGTTGAACTTATCTATATTGGCATTGTTAAGTTTCTTCTTCTGGCCCCTTCTTGACATAGGGGGAATGGATTGTATGTAGATTTCAGCATCAGGGCTTTTTTCCCGGATGCGTCTGATCAGCTCCGCATAGTTCTCAACCGCTTTATCAACACCTTTTGCTATATCGTTGGTGCCAAGGCATATAAAGACCTTCTTAAAGCCATAGCAGGCAACGAAATTCTCTACATGCCACTTTCTGCCCCCATATTCCGGGTGTACAGCATCCTCCTGATCCAAAGGGGCCAGCGAAAATTGGAGACTATAGCCCACTGCGGTTAATATCTTTGCCTTGCCTAAATAATTACTGTCCTCCTGGCGCTTTTTATCAACATACTTTTTCAGAGTGAAGGTGTTAGAGTCGCCAACAAATACAGCATCATCAAAATAGCTCATGGGCTGCATTTCACCTCTGGGCAAAAGGCCGTAAGCGGCTGGTTCCTCGGTTTCCGTTTTATTAACTTCATCATCCCGGAGTTCTTCAGTTTCATTCAGTGGTTCTGCTGATTCCGGCTGCTCTGATATGTATTCTTTCTGATTTGTTGCGGCCTCTTCACTCGGCTGAACTGTTGGGGTCGGCGCAGGTATTATTCTTTCTTCATCTGTTTGTTCCTGTGGATTGTCAATCTCCCCTTCCCTGTTCTGCTGCGCTATGCTGGCAGGAGACTGCTCGGCACAGCCGATAAGAAAGGGTATAAATAACAGACATACAAATATGC
>JAAZHD010000078.1 GCA_012510895.1 Clostridiales bacterium | reverse complement strand
GATCAAAAATTAACTATAATCCTGCCCAATCCCTATGCTGCAGTTTATGAGAATTTAGCTCTCTTATGCAATAAGCATGAAGTGAATTGCCGCAATCTGAATGTTTTCTTCCTGATTGAATGGGCAAATGAAGAAGGGCAGGTTGATCCCCTCGACAATCCGTCACGTTACGGGCGAATATTTCAGAAATGCTTCTATGGTAAGCTGAAGCCTGAACTTCGGCCTGATGATAAGAATATACATTATTTTACCACTGAGAATGTTAAACATTACTCTGACTAGATTGACGAAACAGGTGACGGCGGAGCTGATGTCTGTTATACAGCCATAGGCTGGTCCGGACGTATAGCTTCCATAGAACCTGAAGGCGAATTCATATGCAATGATATGGATACATATCTGAATCAGACTTCCCGTATAGTTACCAACCATATTATTTCCATTGCTGAAGACTCAATATGCGGCTTATTCGGCCACTCAGGAGACTTGGCTGCGATGCCGCCCAAATCGGCAACTATAGGTCCCAGGGATATTGCCAATGCCAGGGATCATATTGAAATGCAGTATAAGAAGACCGTGGACGGAGGAACCTCTTGGCAGAGCATGATATCACGGCTTATGTTTTTCGGACCCATTACCATGAGCGTGCCTGCGTCAATTCTTCGGATGTATGAAGGAACATGTTTTATTGATGAGCGTGTAGCAAAAGACATTAAAAGAGTGCCGGATTATCCTGATGATTTCTATAAATTTTAAAAAGCTGACCATATCATAAATAAAGGAGTAGTGAAAAATGAAGCAATCTTTCAGTTTTAAACCAGCGGAATGGATACCGTTCAGAGATATGGAAGTTTTGGAAAGATGCCGAAATATGACCCGTGAGGAAATGGAAAATTTCCCTCATCCTAATCCTGAATATAAGGTTAAAGTTGTTACGGATCCCAATTCAGCTGTTGCCGGTGAGCTTTTTATGCGGTTAAAAAAGTCTGACGAAGAAGATACCCGATTGGTTGTCATATTTCCTAATTCATGGAAAAACATATATAAAGCAGTTACGGAATCATGCAACAGATTTAATGTAAGCTGCCGTAATCTTCATGCCTTTTGCATGGATGAATGGGCTGACAGTGAAGGCAATGTAGCGCCTATTACATACGGCCCGTCTCTTGGCGGAGCTTTCCTGCGGGAATTCTATATGAATCTGCGTGAGGATTTAAGGCCTCCCTTCGAGCAGATTCATGTCTTTACCAATGAAAATGTTAAGCACTATTCTCAGCTCATAGAAGAAGCAGGTGACGGTGCAGCTGACCTGGTAGTTTCCGCAACAGGCTGGATTGGTCATACTGCCTTTATAGATCCAAATACCAAGGTATACGGAACAGATGATTTAGAAGAGTTTCTTGCCTTAGGCACCAGTTTTATTGAAGTCCATCCCATTACAGTGATACAAAACTCCCTGGGCAGATCTTACGGGAACGCAGGCGACCTCGCCAATACACCGGCTTATGCCGTAACGGTAGGTCCCAGAGACGTCGTTAATGCTAAAGACCATCTGGAACGCCATAACTTAACTTTTATAGGCGGCTACAATTCCTGGGAAAGGATGATTTCCAGGCTGCAGCTTTATGGACCTGTAACCCCCAAAGTACCTGCCTCCATATATCAGCTGTGTAAAGGAACTGTTTATGTCAGCGAAGATATGGCAAGGCCGATAACTATATCAGAAACAGTAAATTATTAATTGATCTTAACTTCTGTAAGTATATAACTTACAGAAGATGAAGATAGTATCCTCAAATATAGGGTGATTTATGGGGAATTCTTACCGGATACAAACATATAGTTAAACGAGGATACTTTGCATTTCACATTTAAAATGGAAGGAGCAAAAATTTATGAAGGTAAAAGTCGGCGTTTTTGGCGCTAAAAGAGGCATGTCCATGATCAAAATTTATTTGAGACATCCGGATACCGACCTTGTTGCAGTCTGCGATAAAAGCGTTGAGGACTTGACGAGAGCTGCAGAAGCTGCGGAGGAAGTAGGTAAAAAGGTTGCCCTGTATGAGAATTTTGAAGACTTCTTTAAACATGATATGGACGCAGTTGTATTGGCTAATTATGCCACAGAACACGTGCCTTATGCTGTCAGGCTTCTTGATTCAGGCCGGCATATTTTAAGCGAGGTGCCTGCCAGCGAAACCATGGCACAGGCTGTGGAGTTAATTGAGGCCGTTGAAAGGACAGGCTTGGTATACACCTTTGCAGAGAATTGTTGTTACTTCCCGGCAGCATTTGAAATGCAAAGATTATATGAACAGGGAGAACTAGGTGAAGTTATGTATGCGCAGGGAGAATATATCCATGACTCTCCTCCCGGCAAGTACACATACGGCATGAAGAATCATTGGCGCAATCGGTTGTATTCCACGTTTTACTGCACACACAGCTTAGGTCCTATTCTTACTATAACAGGCAGAAGACCTGTTCAGGTTGTAGGCTTTCAGACAAATGAAGCGGTATGGAAGCGCAGACATGGAAGAAAATTTGCTCCTGGAATAGAAATGGTAACCCTTGATAATGGCGCCATTGTAAGAAGCATACATGGCTCCATGAAAAGAGCATACGGTTGTAAGTGGATGGTGTTCGGCACAAAGGGAATGGCAGAAAGCGACCGTTTTGATGACGGAAAGATTCACGTATTCCGTGAGGGAGAAGTAATAGGTGAGGGAGAATTTACCAGCTATTCACCTCAGCATTCTGCTGTAGATATGGATCTAAAGACTGGTCACGGAAATGCTGATTTAGGCGCGCCTCACTACTTTATTCAACGCATCCTCGGACGTCCTGAAGGGTATAAGTATGCAATTGATGTTTACACCGGAGTTGACATGAGCATATGCGGTATACTTGCTTACCGTTCAATACTTAACGGGAACATTCCCATTAAGGTACCTAACTTAAGAAATAAGGAAGAAAGAGATGCATACAGGAATGATCATGCCTGCACTACCATATCCGTGGCAGGTGATCAGCTGATTCCGCCGTATCCGGACAAATCTACATATGAAGAAATATATGAGTATTTGTCTCAATTGGCTGCTGGAGATGACGAATAAATACTGTTGCTCATTAATATCAATGCTTTCAGACAACCTGTATAAGGGGGTGTTTATTGGAGTAAAATAGGTATTAATCAAAGGTCCATAAGAGGGGATCAGCAGTGAGGAGAAAGACAAAAAGTTCATTACATTCTTCTATTACAGACTATTGTATGAAAAAATTAAGATGGAGGTAGAATCATGAAAAGGAGAGTACTGTCAATTTTGCTGTGCTGCATTCTTCTTGTTGGCATTCTTGCAGGCTGTACAGGAACAAAGATGGAAAGCCGTACTGCAGGACCCACGGATGAAGCAACTAAAGAAACAGGTGAACCTGGTGGTGATAACGAGCCGGTGCCTTCTGATGACGAAGGAGAATTTGAATACCATGAAAACGCACGTCT
>JAAZHD010000077.1 GCA_012510895.1 Clostridiales bacterium | reverse complement strand
GGTTTATTCAGAGTAAATTCCAATAATGAATTCAATACTCCATTTGGCAATTATAAAGACCCAAACATTGTTAATGAGCCTGTTTTAAGAGCTGTGAGTGAGTATCTGAATAGCGCAGATATCAAATTTCTTTGTGAAGATTTTGAAAAAGCAGTAAAAGGCATAAGGAAGGGCAGCTTTGTATATTTTGATCCTCCTTATATGCCGTTAAGTTCCAGCAGTTCATTTACTGGTTATACCCTGGATGGTTTTAATGAAAAAGATCAGATAAGACTAAGGGATCTTTGCATAAAACTAAAAGAAAGGGGGATAGAATTTCTTTTATCAAATTCTACCTCTCCGTTTATCCTAGAACTCTACAAGGATCCGCAGATATTTAAGATAGAGTATGTTTATGCAAAAAGATCTATTAATTCAGTAGGAGAGAATAGGGGTAAGATAAAAGAAGTTTTAATAAAAGGTAATGACCAATAAAAATGACATAGTTTGGAAGAAACTATTTGAGAAGTATGATATTTTGGATGAAATAAGCAATAATGGCTATTATGAGATTTCAGCAGATCAAATAAAAGAATTCAGAGAGCCAAGGCTTATGACTAAATTTGATCAAAAGTCCAATTTGCCTTTATTATTTAAAGAAAATGAGTTAGTTATATTACCTATCACCAGAGGTAAATATATAATAGGTCCATTTAAGGCTTATGAAAGTGTAAGATATATTGATACCCGAAAAATTTCATTCAACATCCCAGATTATATTGAAACTCTGGATCCCCAGCAAATTTATTCTGAGGCTAACGCTATAAATACGGTGTATATAGGTGGAGTAATCCATCAAATATTAGAAGAAGAAAAGGTATATCAAACTATCTCGGGCAGAATGAGTACTGGTTCTTTTGATTTTACCATTAATACTAATAATGGAGCATTTGGTATATCTATTAACAATAGTCAATGTGAAATTGATGCTGGTTTCGAAAGCCCTAATAGGCTTTTGTTACTAGAAGCTAAGAACTTCCGCATAGATGATTTTAATATTAGGCAGATATATTATCCATATAGATTATGGTGCAATAAAGTTAAAAAAGAAATTGTTCCTGCTTTTTTTACATATTCTAATGATGTATTTAGTTTTTTTATTTATAAATTCTGCGACATATCGAATTATAATTCTCTTCAACTTGTGAAACAGATAGATTTTGTTATAGAAGAAAAACCTATAACCATGGAAGACATTTACTCTATCTTAAAAAAAGTAAAAATTGTTGAGGAACCTGAAGTGCCATTTCCACAAGCAAACAACTTTTATAGAACTATTGATCTGCTTTCATTGTTAATGGAGAGTGAATTGACAAGAGATGATATCACTGCCAATTATGCATTTGAACCGAGACAGAGTAATTATTATGCTGATGCTGCAAGATATTTAGGATTAGTTGAAAAGAAAGGAAATCGCCAAAATAGTATATACGATTTGACCCCTTTGGGTAGGCGGATTATGAGCAAAAGGCCTAGGGATAAAATATTGGGAATAGTTGAGTTAATACTGCAACATGAGGTATTTAATAAAGTATTAAGAAAGCATCTCAAGGATGCTTCGCCGCTATCAATAGATGATATAGTCGATATAATGAAAGATTCTCACTTATATAATGTAAGAGAAGAAAGTACTTTCAGAAGACGTGCATCAACAGTGAAAAGATGGATTGAATGGATCTTCGAGAATGTTGATTAAAGAAAAAATGCAACTGTTTTTTCTAGTAAATAAATAACCATATACATGCTATTTCATAATGAGCTTTAAAAAATTATAGGAGATGAAATGGAACAGTATAGAGCATTTGAATGGGAGCCTAAAGATTTCAAGTTGGAGACAACTACTATTTGGAGTTTTAAAGACCGAGGGAAATGGGCTACTCACAGTGGAGAATATAGAGGAAACTGGTCTCCTTATATACCTCGGAATTTAATCATTCGATATTCTAAAGAAGATGATATTGTCTTAGATCCTTTCCTTGGGAGCGGAACAACATTAATAGAAACAAAACTTTTAAAAAGAAAAGGTATAGGTGTAGATATTAACCCTGAAGCTATCAATATAGCCAGGAAGAAATTAGCGTTTAATATAAACCCAGAATATGAACCAATTATCTACAATTTAGACGCAAGGAATCTTTATGCCTTGCCTGATAACAGTGTAGATCTTATATGTGCCCATCCCCCTTATGCTAATATCATTAAGTATAGCAAAGGCATAAAAGGCGATTTGTCACAAATGAATATCGCTGAATTTCTTCAAGAAATTTTTTTGTAGCTAAAGAACTTTTTAGGGTACTTAAGAAAAATAAATATTGCGGTATTTTAATCGGGGATACTAGAAAAAATGGACATATGATACCCTTGGGTTTTCATGTAATGCAAAAATTTCTTGATGCCGGTTTCATCTTAAAAGAAAGCATTATCAAAGAACAGCACAATTGTAGAACCACAGAATTCTGGCAGAGAAAAAGTATCAACTATAACTTTTTGTTGATCGTACATGAGTACTTATTTGTATTTAGGAAGTCATAAGACTTCCTAAATACAAATTGATATATTATTATGAATATGCCATTGCCATAAGTTTGTGTACAACCTGTTTCTTGCGTGAAAACATGTTTTTTATAAATACTTCATCTTTTCCTTTTTCCATACTGAACGCTGTTTGAGCCAGCCATTTTTCTTCTCCTGCGATGATAAGCTCTGTTCCTTCCATGACCAGGCTGGTAAGCATAAGAACAGATAAATCCATGCCATTGTCTTTACAGACAAATTCCAGTTCTTCTTTTAACTGCTCTATTATTTCTCTGTATGCATCAATGTCTCCTACGTTGACCTGGGATACCGATACCTTGTAATTCCCCATAATAAACTTCTTCATGTCTCTGGTGATAATGGTTCTGGGAGGTACTCCCACAATATTTTCACCCTTGGACAGCATGTTGATCCCGAATTCCTGTATGTCCACCTCTGCAATATCTGCCAGGTATTCAGCCAGCTTTTTATCTTCCGGAGTACAGGTAGGAGACTTGAAAATAAGGGTGTCAGATAAAATGCCGCTAAGCATAAGCCCTGCCATCTGCCTTGGTATTTCAATATTATTTTCCAGATAAGCCTTGCATATAATGGTGTTTGTGCTGCCTACCGGTTCAGCCCTGTAGAAAAGCGGGCCCATGGTCTGAAAATCGGATATTCTGTGGTGATCTACAACTTCCAGTATTTTGTTTGTTTCAATGCCGTCTATAGACTGGCTTCTTTCATTATGATCAACCAGGATAACTTCCTTAGGACTGACATCCATTAAGTTGCTGCGGGAGATCATGCCGGTAATTTTCCCTTGTTCATCCACAACGGGAAAGCTTCTGTGTTTTGAAGTGATCATGTACTTTTTAACATCTTCTATATCCTCATCAAGAGAATAATATTCCAGATTTTCCTTTTTAATAAGGTTGGAAACAGGCAGGGCCAGATTTATTGCCTGTACCAGATCATAAATGTTCTTTCTGGATGTAAATATTACTCCATTATAGTCTTCTATAGGTTTCAGAGCGGAACTATCCTTTATATCAGCTATAATGATATATTTCGGTTCCAGAGAAAAGATAAATCCGGTGCCGTATTCATGCTGATTGCATATTATCATGCAGTTTTTGGCAATACGGTTGTAATAGGTCAGGTCGCTGAAAACGTAGACATTTCCTTTAAAAACACTGTCTTTTAGTTCTCCCTGCAGGATAGACAGTTCCAACACGTTAAGCAGATTGGGAATTGGAATCTCTAATTCTTTCAGCTGGTTTTCCTGGGATGCAATCATGGCAGGTACCAGGTCGGTAATGGAGATGATTCCCATAAGCCGTTCCCTGTCATCTGCCACCGGCAGTGTTTTGCCGCTGGTAGTAACAATTTTTTTTACAACATCCAGTATGGAATCCTGTTCCCTGACAGGCTCCGTTTTTTCCAAACGCATATCAGCGACCTTCGGCTTAAGGTCATTCAGCCTGATTGGTTTTTCCACGCCGAAATATTCAAGGCAATATGCAGTTTCCCTGTTAATACTGCCGATAACAGCCGGTATATATTCTTTTTCCGGATCCAGGCGGTTTTTCAGCCAGGCATATGTTATCGCGGCACAGGTTGAGTCTGTATCCGGATTTTTATGACCAAACACATAAACTCTTTTTCTTAGTTTGGACAAAACTCTCATTCCTCCCTTTTATCTATATTATAAACAAATGGAATTGGAAAAATCTAAAGTAAGCCGTCATAATCAGACAGCTGTTGTTAAATCAATATAACAGGAAGGATATGATGAGTCAATCTTATATAAATTAAGGGCAGGAAAATTATCATATTATTTTGCACACAATATTATGAACAATTATAGGTAAATCTGTTAAAATGATAATTATAATAAAGATGAACAATGGACGCTTTATGCGAAAGTACATACAGAAAGGGCTGTATCTATGCAATTATCATTGACGGTAGTTTCCAGTCATGAAAATGATCTTGTAAAGAGCCTGCTGAGTGCCGGCTATAAGTTTGAATTGCTTGAAGATTCATCTGAGGACGGGATACAAAAGGCATTGGAAGAAACTCCTTCCGGAGGGGGAGTAATAATTCTGGCTGATGATTATCCCGCCCGTACTGCCAAGGTCACGAAAGAGCATCTTGATTCAGCAAAAAGGAGGAACCTGAAGCTGTTAATTGAGTATCCGAAAAGTCTGCACGGATATTCATTCGGGGAGCCTGCAACGATACTCTACGAACGCTTAATAGTATCCAATGACTTTTTATCATCTGAAATATGCGGTTCTCTTGGTCCTGAGAAAGATACCATAATGACAGCCAACGGCTGTTATTTTCTGCCTGCAGAAACGAAAGAGCATTTCCTTTGCCTGGCCAGGGCAGCAGGCTATGACAAAATTGTCTTCGGCCTGCCTGAAAAGGTTTATCCTGTTTTGTTTAAACATAAGGATTATCCTGATGTCCTTATCTCTGCTGCTTGTTTAAGCTGTTTCTTAAGAGCCCGTTATGCACCGTCCTTAACTGTCAGAAATATGATTCAGGCATTGCTCTATTGGGTTTGCGGCGAAAAGGCTGAATTAAGGTGTGAATATGATTCCTGTGCATCCTATGGAAAAGATGATCCCCTGCCTGAGGATTATGAGTATAATGCAATTCGCCGCAATTTAAAGTGGCTGCATGATTACTGCATATATAACGCAGGCGGTGAAAAAGGGGTAATAGAAGGGTTTGAATCAGCCATAGACTGCACAGGAAGCCAGTATATGCGGCATATACTGCGTGCAGACTGCCTTGGCGAAGCAGCAATGGCAATGGCTGTAGACGGATGGCTTCATGATAATCCTCAAAGGAAGGACACAGCTGTAAGCCTTATGAACCATTTATTCGGCCCCAAATTTTATCACGATAACCCTAAGAGCCCCATGTACGGATTGATAAACTGGTTTGAAAACGGCCTTATCTTTTACGGGGATGATAATGCCCGTTTGCTTCTGGGCGCCCTGGTTGCAAGAAGCCTTCTTAACAACAAGGCCTGGGATGAAAAGATACTGCGCTGCGTATATGCGAACTTACGGACATCGGGGCGGTACGGTTTTCGCCACAATGCTCTGAGGGATACTTCATTTGTCAGCAAGAACTGGACTGATTACTTTGATGAAGACTTAATCTTTTATTCTCCGCATTATACAGCATATCTGTGGGCTGTATATCTTTGGGCGTATGCCCTTACAGGACGGGAAATATTGAAGGAACGCGCAGAAACGGCTTTGAGAATGTGTATGGAAGTCGGAAGTTCAGGCTGGAGATGGCAGAACAGTTTGTCGGGTGAGATTGCCCGAATGGTATTGCCGCTGGCTTTTCTGGTGCGCGTTGATGACACTAGGGAGCACAGATCATGGCTTGAGCAGGCAGTCAATGAATTGATTGAACTGATGGATGAAAGCGGAGCAGTACAGGATATGTTCGGTGATTTAAGCCTGGGTAAATATCCTCCGCCCCAATCCAATGAAAGATATGGAACTGCAGAAGCTTCTCTGATACAGGAAAACGGGGATCCCGCAACTGATCTGCTCTATACAACCAACTGGGCTTTTATCGGACTGCATGAAGCAGGGCTTATATTGGATGATCCAAGGATAAAGGCTGCCTGTGACAAGCTGGCTGAATTCCTGTGCCGAATTCAGGTCAAATCAAAAGCGCATCCCAAGCTTGACGGCGCATGGATGCGAAGCTTTGATTTCAAAAAATGGGAATACTGGGGAAGCAGCGCGGATATAGGATGGGGTGCATGGTGCATAGAAACCGGATGGGTGAACACCTGGATTTCCACAACTCTGGCCTTAAGACACATGGGCTGTTCCCTTATGTTCCTGAAAGGGCGTGAAAATTTCCGGAAAATTGCACCTGAAATAGAAGCGGATATGCTGACCGATCAGACAGACGCTGAATTTATGTCAAATAATAAAAAAAGCGCTGTTAAAATGCCCGGTTCCGAATAGCTGCTATTTATGTTTTCTGTGTTTTGTTATAAACTGTATTCAGTAGAAGTTGCGGAGGTATTGTTATGAGTCATAGATTTTTTGATAAAACCAGAGGCGGGCTGATAGTATCTTGTCAGGCTCTTCCGGAAGAGCCCTTGCACAGCTCTTACATAATGTCCCGCATGGCTTATGCAGCCATGCTGGGCGGCGCTTCAGGGATTCGCGCCAACACGGTCAGTGACATTAAAGCCATTAAAGAAACAGTTAATCTGCCCATCATCGGAATCATTAAAAAAGACTACCCTGACAGCGATGTATACATAACACCGACTATGGATGAAGTTGATGAGCTGGTGAAAGCAGATGTTGATGTAATTGCCATGGATGCCACCTCGAGGAGACGTCCCGGCGGGAAAACCATAGCTGAGATTTTTCCTGCCATACGCAGAAAATATCCTGATCAGTTATTCATGGCCGACTGTGCCACATATTCCGATGCAGTGCAGGCCAAAGAGCTGGGTTTTGATATAATAGGAACAACTCTTTGCGGATATACGCCTGAGACCAGGGATATTTCAATTCCTGACCTCAATCTCATTGAAAAATTGTGCAGCACTCTGGATATGCCCATAATTGCAGAAGGAGGCATATGGAGCCCGGAAACTCTGACCGAAGTTATGAGCATACCCGGCATATTTGCGGCAGTTGTCGGCAGTGCCATAACCCGCCCTATGGAGATTACAAAGCGTTTTGTAAGAGCCATAAGGCATAATTAGGGGAGGGGAAGCATGTCTGTTTTATCTATGGATATCGGGGGCACATCCATTAAAACAGGATTATTTGACAGTCAGGGAACACTGCTGTCCACTTCTGAGACTGATACTGAGGCATATAAGGGTGTTGACTCACTCATAAACAAGCTGTGCGGCATTATTTCCTCCCACAAGGCGCTGCATGCAGTAGGCATCAGTACTTCAGGTCAGGTGGATGCCAGGACAGGAAGAATTGTATTTGCCACTGAAGCTTTTCCGGGCTATACCGGCACTCCGCTGCGTCAAATCCTTAAGGAGCGAACCGGGCTGCCCGTGGCTGTGGATAATGATGTAAACTCTGCGGCAATAGGTGAAGCCTTTTTTGGTGCAGGGCGGAACTACAATGATTTTATCTGCCTGACCTATGGAACCGGCATCGGGGGAGCAATTGTCATAGGAAAAGAAATCTACCGCGGCGCTGATGGAATAGCCGGGGAGTTCGGGCATATGGTGACTCATGCCAATGGGAAACCCTGTGTCTGCGGTAAAAGAGGATGTTATGAAATGTATGGTTCCACCCGTGCACTAACTGAAAATGTAAGGAAGGCAACCGGTAAACAAATGGACGGCCGGGAGATTTTTATGTACTTTAATCAGCCTAAAATACGGGAAATCATTGATTCCTGGATAGATGAAGTGGTTTGGGGCCTGGTGTCCTTATCTCATATTTTTAATCCTCCTTGCTTTATTCTGGGCGGAGGAATATTAAATGAAACCTATGTATTCGATCAAATCCGCCTGAAGCTTAAAAGGAACGTAATACCCAGTTTTAAAAACTCTATTGTCAAGCCGGCACAGAAGGGAAACAATGCAGGTATATACGGTGCCTACTGGAATGCCAGGCAGCTTTTAAATCCCGGCTCTGATATGTAGGAAGCCTGTATAAACCCTGAAAGGAAGAGAGCGATAAATGCCGATCATATTATCCATCAAACCTCAGCCGAGGAAGGGAAAGGTTTATCAGCTTACCATGGATGACGGCAGAACCTTTTCTTTTCATGAAGAGGTCATTGCCAGACATAGTCTGAAGTCTCATATGGAATTAGAGGAAAGCGAACTTATGGAAAAAAAGCGGGAGTCGGACCGTAAAATTGCCTTCGATTTGGCCTTGCGTTATTTAGGATATCAGAAACGCACCAGGAGGCAGTTATCTGATTATCTTGGAAGAAAGGGTTTTGAACCAGAAATAATCGAAGAAACAGCGGCCAGAATGGAAGAATACAGGTTTGTCAATGACCGGGAATATGCCGTATCCTGGGTGGAAAGCAGGAAGCGTGGGCAGCCGGCCGGCAGAAGAAAAATTGAATGTGAGCTGAAGAACAAAGGAATTTCGGAAGAAGTTCTGAATGATGCTTTATCGGGCTATACCGAAGAAGAAGAGTTTCGGCAGGCCTTAAGGC
>JAAZHD010000012.1 GCA_012510895.1 Clostridiales bacterium | reverse complement strand
CCCTTACAGCTTCCTCATGACCGGTAAGCGCGGCAAATGGTGCAAATTGAGCGGCACGGTCATGGTTTGACATGCGGGGGCGCTTAGTGGAAACAGGGCGGGGCGAATTTATAATATCATCATAAGGCCCTTTCATGCTTTATGCCCCCCAATCTTATTATTCCGTTCAATGGCTGTAGCGCCGTCCAGCAGATTCATCCCTTTCAGGATAGCATTCTTCCCAAATCTTTTCCTTATTGACAGTGTCGCCATCTGAACCTTTCTTTCCCGCTGAAGCTCAGCTTCTTCACGTTTACGCCTTTCATATTCTGCTTTATAGTCACTGAAGAAATCGAGCTGCTCAAAACTTTCAGACTCCTGAACCGATTCTTCATCAAGCAAATGGTTTGCTGTTATATTTATTTTTCTGATCAGGAGGTTTTGATCCACAATGCGATCAAACAGCTCTGTAACCGCTATCAAAATTTTCCTGCCGGAAGATGTATGCTTATTAAGATTTATGCTGCCATGTGCCGGCTTGGGAACTAAGCGGCCATAACCGTCTTTGATAATCTCTCCTTTATATGATCGGCGTATTTTCTTATTCGTGAGGTTCTCGACATCATAACTCACTGTTAAAGTCATTTCATCAGTTACAAGCCTCTTCTCCACCAAATCAAGAACCAGAAGCTCTGTCATTTCCTTAGCTGCCAGCCTGGCTTTATCAAACGTATAGGGATAATGCAGAACCTGGCCTGAACCCATGCTTTTTGCTTTCGGCTTATATGCTTTTATGTCCGCAATGGTACAGGGTTCCCAGCCCCAGGCATGGTCGATTAAAAGCTCCGCATTCACTCCAAAAAGATCATAAAGCAGGTCCTCATTATGAAAATCTGCAGGCTTGCCCAGGGAGCATCTGGCTATGTCCCCCATAGTAAAAAGTCCAACCTCTTCCAATCTCCTTGCATATCCTTTCCCGACACGCCAAAAATCAGTGATAGGCCGGTGAGTCCATAAATGCCGTCTGTAACTCATTTCATCAAGCTCGGCTATGCGGACACCGTTTTCGTCTATTGGTATGCGCTTGGCCCATATGTCCATGGCAATTTTTGCAAGGTATAGATTTGTGCCTATCCCCGCTGTGGCAGTTATCCCGGTTGTCTCAAGAACATCCAGGATAATCTTCCTGGCAAGAGCCCGCCCCGTGAGCTTATATGTGTTCAGATAATTGGTAACATCCATAAATACCTCATCTATGGAATATACATGAATGTCTTCAGGAGCAATATATTTCAGATATACATTATAAATCCTGGTGCTGTACTCAATATAAAGCGCCATCCTCGGAGGAGCTATAAGGTAATCCAGAGCCAGAGCGGGGGAAGAATCCAATTCATTTTTATACACAGAGGAACCTGTAAAGACCCGCCCCGGTGCCTTATTCAGCCTCATGGCGTTAATTTCCTTCACTTTTTCAATAACCTGAAACAGTCTGGGTCTTCCCGGAATGCCGTATGACTTGAGAGCGGGAGTAACGGCGAGACATATAGTTTTTTCAGTTCGGCTTGCATCGGCAACAACAAGGTTGGTAGTCAAAGGATCCAGCCCGCGTTCCACACATTCAACTGAAGCATTAAAGGACTTAAGATCTATGGCAATATAGGTTCTGTTTTTCAATACTTCGATTGCCTCCTTTACT
>JAAZHD010000076.1 GCA_012510895.1 Clostridiales bacterium | reverse complement strand
GTATATTGTATATTAATTAATATATTAAAACATGGTATGTATTGATTACACCTGAATATTATTTATGCCGTTCATCCCATGCTCTTCTTACCGCAGAAATCATTTCCTCAATCATGGCAGCCGGATCTTCTGCTTTAAAGATTGCACTGCTGGAACCGGTAGCAATTGCACCCTGTTTAATTACATTATAAACGTCTTCACCGTTGCTGATGCCTGCAGCAGTAAGCACCTTGATTTCCGGGTTAACAGCATGAACTGCATCGATAGCTCTTTGGAAATAATCCATATCGCTGGTTTTTCCGGTACCGATCAATTCCGGCTGTTCTGCCACTATAATATCAGGTCCTAAGTTGGCAATGGCTGCTGCTTCTTCAATAGTATCAGCACACACTATAGTTGCCAGATCAAGCTCATTGGCTCTTTTAATACAAGCATTCAACTCGGCCAGACTAACGCGTTTTTCCGAATGATTTAACATTACACCGGTGGCACCAGCATATTTTACGGCTTCCGGCAAAACGGAACCCAGGCCTCTGCCGATTGGAAGAGAGTCCATATGTTGTGCAAAAACCAATAAGTTCTTTGTTTCTTTTGCAATAAAAGGAATATCGGTATATTGAGGAGTTAAAATGATTTGCACATCATATTTTTCTGAAACCCGGTCAGCTACCTTGGCTAAATAAATCATCTCGTCTCCATAACAATATGCTTTTGGACCGATTTCAAAAAAAGGTTCTTTAATTTTTACTTTACTCATACTTGCACCTACCCTTTTTATTACTATTGTACAAGGATACTGTACCACAAATCAGCTTTTAAGTCACTATTTGAACACATGAATTTAAAAACCCGAATTTCAGACGAAAATCGGGTTCTTTTTAATGTATTTCGCCGTCAATTATGTATTTATGAGCTTAACAAATCAGGAAATGTTTTTTTTACGTTCGCGGAAAAGCAGGGTGATACAGTACAGACCGGCTAATCCTACCAGACCGTATACTATGCGGCTGAGCAGAGCATCCTGTCCTCCGAATATGGAAGCCACCAGATCGAATTGGAATAAGGCTATCAGACCCCAGTTAATGGCTCCGATTATTACAAGAATCAATGATAATCTATCCACTCTTACACTTCCTTTCGTCCAATGTTTTACAATGCTATTATTTGCAAAAATATAGAAAATAACCATATTAGTTTAGTGAGAGGAATAATGAATTGACAAGCTTAAGTCATGATTGTTATACTGAACTCGAAAAATGAAATTCCAATAAGCTAAAGAAATGAATTCCGGGCTGTAATTGGGTTCGATGCCGGCCTTGGAGGAAGGTGTATGATATGTTGACAAGCAAACAAAGAAGTTATCTTCGAAAACTGGCCAATAGCCAGGATGCAATTTTTCAAATCGGCAAGGGCGGAATTACCCCTGCCGTGGTGAATCAGGTTGAAGAAGCGCTGGAGGCCAGGGAATTGGTTAAGATTCATGTCCTGGATAATTCCGATCTCTCACCCAGGGAAGCCTGTGATATTATTGTGGGAAAAACCGGGGCAGAGCCTGTTCAG
>JAAZHD010000075.1 GCA_012510895.1 Clostridiales bacterium | reverse complement strand
CGTGCTTTGTCCTTCACTTTATCCTTGACTGGCAAAATTTAAGTAGCTATTCTTATTTTGGGGCTGCATTGGCTAATTTTTTTAGCCATTTTAAAAGAAAAATCAACTATCTTTTTCATTTTTACTTAACAGCTCCAATACTAAACAGCACAATTATTTTTCACCCATGACACCCTGTCGTTATAATATTTATCAGAAATATACCGCTGCATATCAGGCAACAGCCAGGATATTTACATTAAATCATAAGAACCAACGGCACGTGCAGGTTCAACTGACGTGCCGTTTTGGTGTTTTGAGATAAAATTTCTTATCTGCCATCCTCTCGCCACGTCTTCCCGCCATCTGTAGAATACTCTATTTTTCCTTCTTAGTTGCGTCTTTTTAATATTATGCCTCCATCTTCTCCACTTTCGAAAGGTCCTGGTCCCCATACGTGGGATTGGCCATTGTCTGGGCCCTGGCTAAATTGCGGACTTCCTGCGTCTTGGCCGTTGTTTTCAGGCATATAAAAATATTCTTGATCATCACCTCTATTTCCGCTTGTCATGTTTTTTTATTATTGACATTATTCAACGGGTGGAACAACTGTATTGCCAGAATAATAACACATACCATGGATATGTGGGAGCATAGCTGGCTGATGGTTGATAAGAATAATAAGGTATCTTATTTTTTGAGAGTATTTTTCATCTTCGTTGTCTAAAAAATCATCGAGCATATGATCATAGTTATGGTTTTGATTTTCCATTTCTCAAATGCCTTCTTTTGATATAATTTGATAACTTACCCTACCTAGTTTTTTCCAACTTGTTCATCTTGCCGTCCTGTATTCCGTAAATTATGTCATCAATTGATGCCACCTTTTTGGAGTGGGTTACGGTGATGACGCAGCGTTTTTCATCGTGGCCCAGCGGTGCTAGAGCACGGGCTATTCCTACACGCTGTTGCTCACCACCTGACAGTTTCAGGACTTTTCTGATTATATAAAGTCAACATCTTTTTGGCAGGATACAGTTAAATAGAGTATATTAATTGACGACGTGTTTTGTTCTGTAGCAATGTCTGTAAAATTAACATAACCTGATTTTCAGGATTATTTTTAACAGCCATTCCGCTGTCATGTGAAATTGTTCCATATTCTAAACGTGTAATCCTATCACATTGATTCGCCACTTTTTGCGAATGCGTAACAACTACACCAGCTTTCCTTCTGTCCCAATCTACTTTAGCAGCGTGACAATATTTTCAGCACTATTTTTATCAAATGCACCAGTTGGTTCATCTGTCAAGATTATATCCGGGTCGGTCATAAGCGCTCGCGCTATTGCGACCCTCTGTTTTTCTCCTCCGGAAAGAGATGAAGGCATCTTATCTTCGTAACCTTTAAGAACAAGCCTGGATAGCAGTTTAGAAGCCTTCTCTTTCTTTATTTTATCCAGCATGGTAGTCATAGCTGATGGAGCTAAAATAATCTCCTAAACTGTATAAGTAGGTATTAGATTAAAGGATTGAAATACAAAACCAATATTCAATTTTCTATAATCGTCCAATTCTTTAAAATTGAAATCCTTAAGATTTTTTCCACCGAACTTGACACTTCTAAATACTTGTTGGCTTTTATCTTCATTGATCCTGTATTCTTTTATTAAGTCCTTAATTACTATAAACGCCATCACTTAACCTCCTTCCGCAAAAAATATCTTTTATAAATGAGTCCACTTCACCCCATGCCATATTAGCATCAGATAGCTCCGGAAAAAGCATTTGGAATACATGGAACATTACAGAGTACGTTGTCTGCTGAACCACAACTCCAGCTTCTTTGGCTTTCTGTGCAACCTTAATGGTATCGTTTAAAAGCATTTCATCTCCTCCTACCTGCATAAGCATGGGAGGAAAGCCACTATACTCGCCATATACAGGTGAAATATAGGGATATCAGCAGGACTATTGCCTACATATTTCAAGGCTTTTATTGTTTTATTCAGAAGAAGGTGCTTCTTGAAAACTCTATTTGTGTATTTCATATACAAGTTATGGTAATAATATAAACAGGTGATAAAAAATGCTTGGAAGAATAAGAAAACAAAGCAGAACAAGAAATCAAATCACTAACGATGATAGTGCACACGCTGATTCATACGAACAAATACCGAAAAACGTTGAAGCTGTTCAGACCAGGCTTAGTGAAATATTTTCTTGCTGCAGCGATTTTATGCATCGGGAAATTTCATGCGGAAAAAAAAGATCGATTAGAATACTGGTGGCATATATCAACGGTTTTGTTGACAAGAGGATATTGAATCAGGATGTGATCCACCCGATTCTTG
>JAAZHD010000074.1 GCA_012510895.1 Clostridiales bacterium | reverse complement strand
TCATCCTCCTCGGTTTGGTATTTGGTGGTACTTATATTCTAACCGAGGTATGAGCTTTGGCTCAACTTCTTTTTACACCATTATATAGACTTAATCAATTCCGTTTTATCACTGTATGACATAGATGTAGTGAATAAACTTTTTATATGTTTCACTATCTTTGTCAGCAATTTAAAGGAACCTCCGTTCGACAGAAGTGTATGTATAGACCCCTATGGCACATATCACTTTGAACTTTTTTATTATTTACAAAATATAAGAACATAAAAAAATTGTCAATCAAAAATTCATTATGATACAGTATTAATCAGTTAAAGATAAGAAAAGGCATAATTCAGCAAAATTATTGGGTTTCCGAACACTGCCGGCTATTAACGATTCTTACCTTTGTAAGCGGCATTGTCAGGAAACCCTGTTTTATATCGCTAAAGGAACTAAAATCATTATTTGTTTATTACTGAATGAATAATATCCATCGCTTCGTCAAGCAGTTCATATGTATGTGTAGCCATCAGACTGATTCTGAGCAGGCATTGACCGGCAGGAGCTGCCGGTGGAAGAACAGGGTTGAGATAGACACCTGCTTCGTAAATCTCTTTTGCTTTAATGAGTGTAGTTTCAATATCATATGTATAGAATGGGATAATAGGTGTTGTGTATATGGATTCTTTGACCGGAATTCCCCTTTCCTTAAGCCCGTTCCTCATATAGAGGGCTAAATCCGAGAGTCTGGAGACAAGATCCGGATTCTTTTTTATAACCCGAAGTGCAGCTAGGGCTGCGGCACATGACGCGGGTGGGATTGAGGCAGCAAATATAAAGGGTCTTGAATTGTGTCTGACGTATTCAATAATATACTTGTCCGCTGCCATAAAGCCGCCGAGACTGGCAAGGGATTTGCTGAAAGTGCTCATTATTATATCCGTTTCGTCCGTCAGGCCAAAGTGATCTGCCGTACCCCGGCCGCCGTTGCCGAGAACACCAAAACCATGGGCGTCGTCTACCATTACGGCAGCATCATATTTCTTTGCTAGCTCCACTATTTTCGGCAGGTTACATATGTCTCCGCTCATGCTGAATACGCCGTCTGTTATTATTAGTTTACCGGCGTCAAGCGGCAACCTTGCAAGGCAGCGCTCCAGATCCTCCATATCATCGTGTTTATACCGGATTGTCTCACCGAAACTGAGCCTGCAGCCGTCATATATGCTGGCATGGTTTTCTCTATCGCTTAAAATGTAGTCATGCCGTCCGACAATAGAGCTTATAATGCCCAGGTTAGTTTGAAAGCCTGATGGAAATGTGCATGCTGCTTCCTTGCCCACGAATTCCGCCAACTCTTCTTCAAGCTGTAAGTGCATGTCCAGGGTGCCGTTTAAGAACCGGGACCCGGAGCAGCCTGTGCCGTATTTTTCAATAGCTTTTAAAGCCGCTTCCATAACCTCCGGATGGACGGTGAGCCCTAGATAATTGTTGGATCCCAGCATTATCCTGCGCTTTCCTTCCATTATGACCTCTACATTTTGACGGGATTCCAGCTTGTGGAAGTACGGGTATATCCCCTTTTCCTTAATTTCATTTACTATGGTGAAATCTGCGCATTTTTGAAAAATTTTCATTTACACAACCCCCAATAGAATTGATAGTTTACCCTTAAACAATTTTCTGCCTGCTATTGGCAATCATGACTGATATATCTGCTATTGTTTGTGTTAGTATATCACAAATAATTAGAAAGGTTAATAAGACTTTGCTAAACATAACTGCAAAAGACAGTGTTATCTGATATATGCATGATTATATTTGTTTCATATGTACAATAAGAAACCGATTGTGATAAACTTATGGCAGCCAGGCGTGTGTACATGTGGATTCTTTTTAATTTTATATAAAGGACTGGAGGAGCAAAGTATGATAAGTTTTGATGTTTTCAAGGACGGGAAAAGAAATGCATTAACAATGAGTTATGATGATGGAACAATATATGATATTAAACTCATTGAAATATTCAATAAACATGGAATTAAATCAACTTTCCACCTGAATTCCGGAAGATTTGGCGTCGGCAGAAACATAAGCGAAAAAGATATTGCTGATTTATACAAGAATCATGAGATATCTGTGCATGGAGTGTTACATAAAAGTCTGGCAAAACTCCCTCTTCAAAATATTATTCCGGAAATTTTTGAAGACAGAAAAAATCTGGAGAAAATATGCGGCTATCCGGTTAGGGGCATGTCTTTCGCAAACGGATCTTATAACAAAGGTGTTATATCTGCACTTAAGTTTTGTGGAATTGAATATGCAAGGACAACAAAAGCTACAAAAGCTTTTGAATTACCTGAAGACTTCCTGGAATGGCACCCTACCTGCCATCATAACGATGCTGTGGAAATGGGTCGTAAATTTTTGGAGCAAAAAAGGAGACAAGGAAAGCTGTTATATGTATGGGGACATAGTTACGAATTCAATGATAACAACAATTGGGATCTGATCGAAGAATTTTGCAGAATGTTTGCCAAGGAAGATGATATATGGTTTGCAACCAATATTGAAATATACGATTATATAACGGCGCAAAGGAATTTAAAAATTTCAGCTGATAATTCTATTGTGTATAATCCTTCCTGTCAAGCTGTTTGGTTTACCGTAGAAGGTGAGATATTTAAGATCAATGGAGGAGAAACCTTGCATTTATGAACCCGGTCTTAATCAATTTTTATTAGGAGGAGAACTGATATCCATGTTTGTTGAATGGCTGAAATCTAATAAGATTATTGATCTTATCGGTGATATTCAGAGCTATCATCCTTATCCTAAAGCAACTGATAGAGAAATGTGGAACAACGTTCCGGAAGAAGCGCTTGAATACTGTATACAAAAGGCAGGAGAATTTCTCGGATTTAACTGGCCGTCCCTAACGGCAGTTAGTTTTATGGCATACGTGAGAACAGGCGACAGATTAGCTTATGAAACTCCTCACTTTGCAAGAAGAAAGGCCTTGGAAACTCTGGTGCTTGGTGAATGTGCAGAGGGTAAGGGAAGATTTATAGATGACATTATTAATGGAATATGGTGCATTTGTGAGGAATCTTTCTGGGGAGTGTCAGCTCACAATGGCATAAGAGCAACTGATGCCCCGCTGCCCGATGTGGAAGACAGATACATAGACCTGTTTGCTGCTGAAACAGGAGCATTGCTGGCGTGGACCAAGTTCCTGCTGGCTGATCAGCTCAATGAGATAACCCATCTTATAACTCGAAGAATTGACATAGAATTGGAAGAACGCATAAAGAAACCATTTATATATCGTGAAGATTTCTGGTGGATGGGTACTGTCAATAAGAAAGTAAACAATTGGACTCCTTGGATTATAGCTAATGTAATGAGTGTTTTTCTGCTGAATGAATATGATCAGATAAGAAGAGCTAAAGCTCTTGAAAAAATGCTGAGATGTCTGGACAGCTTTATAAACACTTACCATGATGACGGCGGATGCGATGAAGGTACATCATACTGGAATGTGGCAGGCGGTGCTTTATTTGACTGTCTAGATCAACTATATCTGGCTTCTGACGGAAAAATTGATTTCTTCTCAAACGAACTGGTGCGTCAAATTGGCCGCTATATATATCGCTGTCACATTGCAGATAAGTATTTTATCAACTATGCTGACGGCAGTGCTAAAATTGATATAGCAAAAGATATGATATATCGTTATGGCAAGAGGAACAATGATATGAATATGGTTTCACTGGCCGCGGGTGTACCATCGAATGTAAGCTTCCGCATTGAAGCTCTCAGACGAGCTCTTCCGGCATTTTTTAATTATAAGGAGCTGATGAGCAAAGAAATGGAACCTCCATATGTCAGAGATGTATGGATGGATGGCATCCAGGTAATGGCAGCCCGAGAGAAGGAAGGTTCGACTGAAGGGCTGTATTTGACCGCTAAGGGGGGACATAATGCCGAAAGCCATAATCATAATGATGTGGGCTCATGTATTATATTTGTGGACGGCCTGCCGGGCATAATCGATATAGGAGTGGAAACTTACACTAAAAAAACTTTCAGTGATCAAAGATATGAAATACGGACAATGCAGTCTCAGTACCACAATGTTCCTACAATTAATGGGAGAATGCAGAAACCGGGAAGAGAATATTGTGCATCTAATGCCATATACTCAATGACAGATGAAAATGTTACTTTCTCTGTTGATATTCAAAAAGCTTATCCGGAAGAATCAAGAGTTAAATATTATAATCGCACATATCGGATGAAACGCGGGAAAGATGCGGATGAAAAGGCATATATCGAAATTACTGATACCTATGCTTTTGAAAAAGCAATCAATACTTTAAGTTTTAACTACATTATATGGAAGAAACCGGTAATTGTTAACAATGGAACAGCTGGAAATGGTTTAATAAAAGTTGACATAGATGCTAAAACATCATTTTATATGGAATTTGATAAAGAAAATACAGAAGTGGACATTGAGCATTGTGACATTAGTGACGAACGACTGCGGCAGACATGGGGAGATGAAGGAATATACAGAATAATCCTTACCAGGACTGTGCCTGAAGAAGGAAGTTTTAGCGTAAGAATTTATACAGATTATATGTGATAACCTTGTATTATGTGACAGAATAAGATAAAATATTTCATTAGAAAGGTATAAATTTCAATCAAAAATGAAAAGGGGTGTAATAAAATATCTACAAATGTCAGAAAAAGAAAACGCAGGTTCGGTGACAGGAAAGAGGGCAGAAAGATAAGGTCTCTGCATCCCTTGAATACAGTTTCTCCATATATAATGAGGGACAGAGTCGGTTCAACCAACTATTTTCAAGATTCGGTCGAAATCAGCAGAGTAGAGAGATATATCAGTAAAAAGCGTAAAGAGGGGCTTAAAAGACTTGGAATTATGCATATTATCATAGCCACCTATGTTCGCACCGTCTCTCAGATGCCGGGAATCAACCGTTTTATCGGCGGCCAGAAAATTTTTGCACGCAATAATATAGAAATTTGCATGGCTATAAAAAAGGAAATGAAACTTGATGCCATGGAGACTATCATAAAAATCGAATGCTCGCCCACTGATACAATCTATGACGTTTATAAAAAGATGGAAGAACAGATAGAACTCAATCGCATGGAAGGCGACATTAGTTCATTCGACAATACTGCCCGCTTTTTACATTACATTCCTGGACTCTTTTTGAAGTTTGTTATGGTGATTCTACGATTCATGGACTATTTTGATTTGATCCCCCGGTCGCTGACAAGGTTGAGTCCATTCCACGGTTCATTCTTTATAACTTCAATGGGATCGCTTGGCATCCCTCCGATCTTTCACCACCTGTATGATTTCGGCAATGTACCGCTGTTCCTGTCATACGGAGCAAAGAGGAAAGCCTTCGAGCTGGCTAAAGATGGAACGGTTCTGGCACGCAAATACATCGACTACACGATAGCTTGCGATGAACGCATTTGCGACGGACACTATTATGTCACGGCTCTTAAGTTTTTCAAAGACTGTTTCAAACATCCTGAGATACTTGACAATCCTCCGGAAGCTGTGGTGGAGGATATAGATTGATCTTGAACTGCCTCCTGTCAAACAGGCAGGGGAGAAATTAATAATACTGCCAACCATTTATTTGGTTGGCTTCATTTTTATGCTGCCTTAATAATCAGATACTATTTCCGCTGATATGAATGCACTTGCAATTTGTGCTGATACAGCCGTGTTTTATGACACACAGGAGTATATTTAAGTAAAAATTACAATCTGCAAAAGAAATAGAAGGAGTGTGTTACTGACTATGCAATTGAGTATTTGGTCAAGTTATTATGTGGACTTAAGCCCGGAGGACATGGTTTGTGAACTTGAAAAAAACGGGATTTTTTTCTCTGAACTATCTGATGAACATGCGGCTGAACTATTAAAACGGGGTGATGCGAAAGAAACAGGCAGGCAGTTTAAGAAATTTGCAGACAGCCATAACGTAAGGTTCACTCAGGGCCATCTATGGCTTAGATGCAGATTATGCGATAAAGACAGAAAGTATGTAATAGAAACTCTGAAATCCTGGCTTGACCTGTTTAGCGGTATAGGAATCAGCAGAGCTGTATTACATTGTGACGGCATATCTTTTCCCGATAACACAAGTCTGGAGCTGAAGTATTTGGAAAACATATCAGTTTTAAAAGAACTAACAGAATATGCAAAGGGTAAAGATGTAATTATTTGCATTGAGAATCTAGGCAAATTTACCAGGGATATAGATGAGCTTTTATATATTGTAAATTCAGTGGGAGGCAGCAATATCGGTATTTGTCTGGATACAGGTCACTTAAATCTCAATTCCAAAGATCAGGAAGGTTTTATCAAAAAAGCAGGAAATCATTTAAAAGCTCTGCATATCGCTGATAATGAAGGATTCACGGATCAGCATATGATGCCTTTCGGCAAAGGAAATGTTGATTTTATAAAAGTAATGAAAGCATTAAAAGAAATTAAATATGACGGGCTGTTCAATCTGGAAATACCCGGAGAAAGAAACTGTCCTTTAGAGATAAGAAGATATAAAATTAACTATATAAAAAATGTATATGAGTATCTTATGAAAGCAACTGAAAAATGAACTAACTCTTATATTTTAACATAAATTCTATTA
>JAAZHD010000011.1 GCA_012510895.1 Clostridiales bacterium | reverse complement strand
GTGTATGGGGATGCACCCTTTATCGAAAAACTGATCCCCATCCAATACTTGTACCTGAGACATTCTATGCCACTCCATATCGCTTGTCCTGCTATGCTTGTCTGGGGAAATTGATCTTCTTATTGTTTAAGAGCTGATTTCGCATCCAATGAGATTTTACCAGTCCGTCCCCTTCCCTGAGCAGGATTTCATATAATTTACGCCTTAATTCTTTAACAATACCTTGATTTTCTTCCTCGTTAATTACATTATACAGCTCATGGGGATCATTTCTCAAGTCGTACAGCTCGTCAATATCAGTTGTATTCCAAATATATTTCCATTCATTATTGCGTATCATCCTTTGGGTATACAGTCCGCACTGCTGTCCGTTATAGGTTGCAACCGCCTCCGTACGCCAGCCTTCAACCTTTTCTCCATGGAAAAGGGGAACCAGGGACCTGCCTGAGAAAAAGTCCGGAATGTCCATTCCCAGTATATCCAAAAGAGTTGCCGGAATGTCCAAAAAGTGGCATATAAACTCGTCTATTATCATACCAGGTGAAATCATCTGCGGCCAGCGGATTGCCAAAGGCACCTTTACCACATCATCATACATAATATAATGTTTATCAATCATCCGGTGGCTTCCACACATGTCACCGTGATCGGAAGTATAAATGACAATAGTATTTTCTGCCTGACCCGTATCTTCCAAGGTTTCAAGCACTTTCCCGATGGCATGATCTATCTCGGTAATGGTGGCATAATAGAGGGCTACCGTGTCACGCCAATCATCCCAGGTGAAATTCTCTATATCCCAGGTGTAAAGCTGCTGTTTTTGAATATAAGGCTTATTGTGGAAGTTTTCCGTGAAGCTCGGCCAGGGCGGGATATTCCTGCTGTCATACATATCAGCAAACTCCCTTGAAGGGCGGCAAGGCAGATGCGGTCCGGGAAAATCCAGCCGTACATGCCATGGGCTGTTTTCTTTTGCGTATTCTTTTATCCGGGAAATGGCTTTACCGGCCAGCCAGTGGGACACATTATCTTCGCAGGGAACAGGATCCACCTCTCCCATCCAGCCTTTTTTATATTCCAGGTCAGGGTACTTTTTACTGCGGAAATCATGATAGTTTCTCAGCCCGACATAATGGTCAAAACCGTATTTTTCCGGACCATGTACCGGATGACCGCTCCACTTTCCGATAAAGGAAGTATTGTAACCTCTTTCCTTGATTTCTCTTACCCAAGTATACTCCTCAGGGGATAAGGCCGGTATATCCAGGGTAATGCCATAATTCCACAAGGCACCGAAGGTTTCCGGCCGCCTTCCGCATAAAAAAGCCTGTCTTGCAGGAGCACAAATGGGAATAGGAGTATAGGCATTGGTGAACCATACTCCTTCTTCCGCAAGTTTATCTATATTTGGCGTCTGTACCGGATATTGCTTTGAATACCCGATACAGTCATATCTTTGTTGATCAGCTGTTATAATAAGTATATTAGGTTTCATAATGCATAACTCACTTATCATTAATGGATTGATTTGATGACAGCATTAAATAGAATCCACGTCAACCACTTTGCCGGTATCTAGTGATATTATGGCAGCCTGGATGACCCTTTGGGCAGCCAGTCCGTCGGCGCCTGAACCGTCAATTTCCTCCGGTGAGTCTCCATTGGCAACCTGCCTTACAAAGGTGCGGATACGGCTGCGGAAGGTATCGTCAAAACCGCTGTAACCTCCGAAGACAGGGTTTGTGAGTACACGCTTCTCTAAATTCCCTGCCGGATATAAAGTGGCTTCCCGCCACATATCCTCTATTACCATGCGGCCTTTGGTACCGGCTACCTCACACCTTTCCATGGGATGCCCCCGCTCAATATCGTAACTGCTGGTCAGGTGGCCTACTATTCCATTTTTAAACTTCATGTTTATTGAAGCAGTGGACCAGATCGTCCTGCCGGGAGCCTTCATGGCAAAACATTGCACTTTTTCAATACCTCCGCAAAAATGCCTCATAATATCCACGCTGTGAGGATTCAGCGCTTTCAAATGATAGTAGGGGGACTCAAAATCCTGAAACTTTCCGATCCAAAGGGCCATATTTACAAACAGCAAATCTCCGATCCGGCCGTCCAGCTGCCACTTTTTCGCCTGCCTTGCCGCCGGAGTAAACCTATGGTTCATATTAGTGCCGAGACAGAGATTCTTCTCCCGTGCAAAGGCAACCATTTCCTCTGCCTCTCTTACATCATTGCTCAAAGGTTTTTCGCAAAGAACATGGCACCCTGCGTCCAGGGCCTGCATGGTAGGTTTGTAATGATCACTGCCGTACTCATATCCGCCGGTGGTAACGCTGCAGAGATCCGGCTTGAGTTCCTTAAGCATTTTTTCGGCATCCAGGTACCAGGGAACCCCAAGGCGTTCCCCGGCACTTCTGGCCCGTTCCTCAATGATATCACATACACCAACAAGCTCTGCCAATTCATCCTCTTTATAAATGCCTGCATGTTTGTTCCCGATAGGACCCATTCCGATAAAGCAGACTTTCAGTTTGTTCATTCTTCCTGCGCCTCCTCATTTTCTTCACCGGCCTGCAGTTTCTGTGCGGTTTTAGGAGAACCGATATATAGGCTGTCATATGCCTCCTGGGATGTCTTAAAGGGACCTGTTCCTTTACCATGCCAGTTCAGATTTGTATATATGGGATTTTCCCTTCCTGTTTCCTTGGTCCGCTTTGCTATATGGGCTTCCATTCTTTTTGTAAGGTAAGCAACTACTTCCGGTTCTTCCTCCGCCACATTGTGGTTTTCT
>JAAZHD010000073.1 GCA_012510895.1 Clostridiales bacterium | reverse complement strand
GTTTAATACACTGTCATTCAGTCGCAACGATCTTGTGGAGGTTGAACTGCCTTCCAACATGATGAATCCTGAAATACTGGATGAAAAAGACAGTCCAGTGCCCTGTCAGCCTGCAGGGAATGGGAAAGTCCTTGTCTATGTGAAGGATATTCCTGCAAAAGGATATCGTTCTTTTAAAATCAGGGAGTCGGGCGGTAGTAAGAGTTCAGGAAATTGCAAGCACTGTGAAATTGAGACCGCTGATCTGACAGTGACAAAACAAGAGATGGAGAACAGGTTCTTTAAGATTATACTGGATCAAAAAGGAACCACTCTATCTATTCTTGACAAGAGAAACAATCGGCAGATAATCAGTGAAAATGAAAGAGGAAATAAAATTCTGGCATTTGAGGACAGACCCTTGAAGTATGATAACTGGAATATTGACATCTACTATCAGGAAAAGATGTGGGAAGTGGATGACGTTGAAAATGCAGAAGTAATAGAAAATGGGCCGGTGAGAGGGTGCCTGCGCATCAGAAGAAGATTTCTGGATTCCGTCATTACGCAGGACATGATCATATATAATGATATTCCCAGAATCGATTTTAAAACCCGAATTGACTGGAATGAAGATCAAATTCTCCTTAAAGCAGATTTTCCGGTGGATGTTCATGCAGATAAGGCAGTCTATGAAATTCAATTTGGCAATGTGGAAAGGCCGGCTCACCAAAATACTTCCTGGGATACTGCCAGATACGAAGTTTGCGGTCAGAAATGGGCAGATCTGTCTGAAGACGGTTACGGGGTGAGTCTGCTCAACGACTGCAAATACGGCTATGATATCCGGGACGGTCATATGCGGCTGACTCTTCTTAAGTCAGGCATATACCCCAATCCGAAAGCAGACAGGGGCCTGCATGAGTTTGTATATTCTCTGTACCCCCATGGAGGAGACTGGAAAGAGGGCGGCACAGTACAGATGTCTCACTGTCTGAATGTACCTTTATATGGACTGATAAGCGGTAAAAACCATAAAGGAATGCTTCCTAAGGATGCTTCTTTGGTCAGCATAAACTGTGAGAATGTTGTACTGGATACAATCAAGAAAGCAGAAGACAGCGATGCTTTGGTTATTCGAATGTATGAGTGTTATAACAGAAGGAGCAATGTAAATGTTACGTTCTTAAAGGAACTGGCGGAAGTTACGGAGTGCAATCTGATGGAAACCCCATTGAAACAAGTCCCGTTTTACGGAAATGTGTTTTCTTTTGAAATAAGGCCTTATGAAATTAAAACTTTTCTTCTTAAGCCTAAGAATAAGGCATAAGGTCAATAGCATAAAACAGCGAAATATCAATGACTTACAGGGATCCAAATCCATTGACAAGGATTTTACCGCCTGTTATACTGATTTGTAATAAATTCCTGTTGATAAGAGGTTATTAAGAGGATAATGGAATTGAACTTATTTAATTGGAAGGTTAAAAATATGAAATTTTTAAATGAAAGAAATAAAAAAATTGCCTTTTATGTTTTGCAGTTAGCCGTAGTGCTGCTTATACTTTACTTTATTTTAACCAAAGCGATACTGTTTTTTGCACCCTTCCTGACAGCCCTGATTATTACTTATATTATTGAAAAACCTGTCCGTTTAATGCAGAAAAGGTTTAAATTTCCCCGAGGAGTCGCATCCGCAGTTTCTCTGTTTGTTTTCATTATACTGGCAGGAGGACTAATTGGCTTTCTGTTTTATAAGGTGTTTATGGAAGTCTGGGAGCTTGCCAGAAGCAGTTCGAATTTCCAGCAAATAATACTGCGTTTGAAGGAATGGGCTGATTTGGGAGGCTCATGGTATGCCAGTCTTCCTGCTGAGGTAGTAAATGCAATTGAGTCGAATCTTGAAGGCATTATTTCCAAGGCAGCAAATGCTGTTACCCAGGGAATTAACAATTTATTGAATGTCATGATCAACATCCTGACATCTCTGCCTCAGGCTCTTCTATATACGGTTATAACCCTAGTAGGAGCTTTCTTTATAAGCCGCGACAGGGAGAAAATTTCCCGTTTTGTATACAGTCAGATTCCCAACGACTGGGCGTATAAGGTGAAAAGTGTCAAGGACGATGTGCTGGACGCAATGATAGGATATATAAAAGCACTGCTTACTTTGGTTACAATCAGTTTTTTTGAAGTTTTGATCGGTTACACCATATTGGATGTCCGGTATTCCTTTTTTCTGGCCATTCTGACTGCAATTGCGGATCTGCTTCCGGTTCTGGGACCGGGCACGGTTTTGATTCCCGGCTCAATATTCCATTTAATTAACGGAAATTACTTTCTTTCAGCCGGTTTTTTAATTTTGTATATTTTGGTGACTGTAGTACGTCAGCTTCTTGAACCCAGGATTGTGGGAGAGAATATAGGTATACATCCCCTTGTGACCTTGCTTTTCATATATCTGGGCTACAGAGTGTTTGGCATCGTAGGATTGATACTGGGGCCTGTTTTTGCGGTGCTGCTGAAATCATTCCAGAAATCCGGCATACTGCCGCCTTGGAAATCAGCTTGAATTCAGCAGTAATCATAATTTTGAAGCTTTAAGGGCATCTGTAGAAAAAATTCAGAATGCCTTTTTTTATGCTTGATATCCTACTAAACCTATGATATTATTTGGATATTAAATTCAGCGACAAACATTTTCTGGTATTATTGAAAAAAAAGGAGGTATGGCAATGAACAAGAGGCAATACAAATTTGAGACCCTTCAGGTCCATGCCGGTCAGAAACACCCTGATCCGAGCACAGGTGCAAGACCAGTGCCGGTTTATCAGACCACATCCTATGTATTCAACAATTCAGCTCATGCAGAGGCAAGATTCAATCTGACTGATCCGGGGAACATTTACAGCAGACTGACCAACCCCACCAATGATATTTTTGAAAAACGAATGGCAGCACTGGAAGGCGGTATTGCTGCCATAGGTTTGGCGTCAGGTGCAGCTGCCGTTACATATACTATAATGAATCTGGCACAGGCCGGTGACAATATTGTAGCTGCAAAAACACTCTACGGCGGCACCTATAATCTGATGGCTCACACTCTTCCCCAATATGGAATTACTACAACCTTTGTGGATGCCGATGAGGAGAACGCTTTTGAAAACGCAATCAATGAGAAAACCAAAGCAATATTTATAGAATCCATAGGAAATCCTAATGCTGCATTAATTGATATAGAAGAAGCAGCTGCCGTGGCTCATAAACACAGGATACCTCTGGTGGTGGATTCCACCTTCGCTACACCTTATCTGCTCAGACCAATTGAATACGGTGCAGACATTGTGGTGCATTCTGCAACTAAATTTATTGGCGGCCATGGAACTGCCATCGGCGGAGTCATTGTAGACAGCGGGAAGTTTGATTGGGAAGCCAGTGGAAAGTTTCCCGCCATAACTGAACCCAGCCCCGGGTATCATGGCCTCAGCTTTACCAAGGCAGCAGGGCCGGCCGCATTTGTTACCAGGATAAGAGCTGTTCTGCTTCGGGACACAGGCGCTACATTGTCACCCCTGCACTCCTTTTTATTCCTGCAAGGTCTGGAAACCCTGTCTTTACGGGTAGAACGTCATGTGGAAAACACGCTGAAGGTAGTGGAATTTCTTTCCGGCCACCCCAAAGTAGAAAAGGTGAACCATCCTTCCCTGCCCGATCATCCTCATAAGAAGCTCTATGATAAATACTTCCCGAGGGGCGGAGCTACCATATTCACTTTTGAGATTAAAGGCGGCTCCAAAGATGCACAGGCCTTTATAGCCCGCCTGCAGCTTTTCTCCCTGCTTGCCAATGTGGCTGATGTAAAATCCCTGGTTATTCATCCTGCTACTACAACCCATTCCCAGCTTACTGAAGAAGAACTTCTGGAACAGGGGATAAAACCGAACACCATCCGTTTGTCCATAGGTACAGAGCACATAGATGACATTATTGAAGATTTAAACCAGGCTTTTAATTATTAATTTAGCAGTTAAAACTATAATGTTTCAGGAATGAGGAATGCTGACTGATAAGTCAGCATTTTCCTTGTTTAAACCCATAAACGCAGCACCAGAAATCGATTCGTAACTTCTTCTGTGTTATAATAAGCTTAGTTTAAGCATGGTTTTTTCATACATAATTCAGATGAAGGGGATGGCTTTCAATTGGATCGCAATCTTATATTAACCTATGACATTGGCACAACAGGTAATAAATGTACGGTTTTTGACAGCGGCGGCCGGGAGATAATGGCCAGTGTGGTATCCTATAAAACGATTTTTCCTCAGCCTGGATGGTCTGAACAGAATCCGCATGATTTCTGGAAAAGTGTCATAACAGGCACAAGGCATTTGCTGGAAAAGGGACTTGACCCCGGGAGCGTAGAGGTTATTGGTATTTCCGGTCATATGAACGGATGCATTCCGCTGGACAAGGAAGGAAAGGTCCTGTACAACAATATCATTCATTCTGACAGCAGAACATGGCCCCAATGTGAATTCATAGGCCGGCAGATTGATTTCAATTCCTTTTACAGAATAACAGGAAACCGCTTGGATCCCCATTATACTCTGCCAAAGGTTTTGTGGTTGAAAGAGCACCACAGAGATATTTACGAGAGGACCAGATATTTTGTTAATACGAAGGATTATATTTCCTACCGCTTAACCGGAAAGCTGGGGGTAACTGACTATTCTGATGCTTCTCTGACCTGTATGCTGGACCTTGTCAAGGGAGACTGGGCCTATGATCTTCTAAAGACTTTGGAAATAGATTCAGACAAGCTTCCGCAGCTGTGCTGTTCATATGAAGTGCTGGGAGGCTTATCAAAAGAAGCAGCGGATTTGCTTGGCCTGCCGGAAGGAACACCTGTAACGGTAGGCGGAGGAGACGGTGCATGTGCAACAAGGGGTTCCGGTGTTAAAGTCTTCGGGGATGCATACAATTATTTCGGCAGCAGCGCCTGGATTGCCACCTTGAATCCAACTCCCGTTTTTGATGAAAAGGCCAGGATATTCAATTTTTTCGATCTGGACGGTAAAAGCATGATTGTCTGCGGCACTACTCAAAGTGCGGCTGCATCCTATAACTGGGCAGTCGATATATTAAGAGGAGGGCCGGAAGGCTCTTCAGCTGACGGCAATTCCGGTGAAAAAAATATATATGATGAAATAGAATCCCTTGCCCGCTCTTCTTCAATAGGTGCCAATGGTTTATTCTTTCTGCCTTATTTAATGGGAGAGCGTACCCCGCTTTGGGATCCCCATACAAGAGGAGCATTTGTAGGTTTTACTTTATATCATAACCGGGCTGACATGATTCGGGCTGTCTATGAGGGAATCGTTTATGCGTTGAGAACGGTACTGGATGTCTTTATTGAAAACAAAGTGAGCTTTAAGGATATGATTCTTATAGGCGGAGGAGCCAAAAGCAGGCTTTGGAATGAAATGATATGCAACATCTTTAATATGCCTGTCAAGGTTCATAAATCCCCCGGAGTTGCCACATCTTTGGGAGCGGCCATTGCGGCAGGTATAGGAGCAGGTATATTCAAAGATTTTGATACGGCTGTTGATCCGGCATTTGACAGGCAGGCAGCGCCGGATCAGACAACACATGAAGAATATGAAAAATACTATAATATTTTCCGATCCTTTTACCCTCAGTTGAAGCCGATCTATGACGAAATAGCACATATATCATGACAGCATTTCAAGGCTTGATGTAATGCATATAGTATGAGAAAATAGAAGGCGGATAATTATAACGCAAAAAGCAAAAGTTCAAATTTAACGGAGAGGAGTCTGAATTATGATTAAGATAGCTTTTGCCGGGTTCCGACACGGGCATATTAATTCACTGTATAGACTTGCTGAGAAGAATCCGGATGTGGAAATTGTTGCAGCTTTTGAAGCAGATCCTGATGCGAGGGCTGCTGCAGAGGCAGATCTGGGGATTCGTTTCACTCATGACAGCTATGAGGATATGTTAAAAGAAGATGAAATTGATGTAGTAGCAATAGGTGACTATTACAGTATACGTGGAAGCCGTGCCATTGAAGCCTTGAAAGCCGGAAAGCACGTTATTTCAGATAAGCCTTTATGTACATCCCTTGAGGAACTGGATGAGATTGAAAGACTTGCAAAGGAAAAGAACCTAAAGGTCGGCTGTATGCTTGACCTCCGATATCATAAAATTGTTCAGCCGGTTCGTAATTTTATCAGGGAAGGCAAGCTTGGGGAAATCCATGCTCTGTTTTTCAGCGGACAGCATCCCTTGCTGTATGGAACAAGGGCAGGATGGTATTTTGAAGAAGGAAAGCATGGCGGTACAATTAATGATATAGCTATTCATGGAATTGATTTTGTAGAGTATATTACAGGTCTTTCTATGAAAAGAGTTATAGCAGCACGCTGCTGGAATGCTTTTGCAGTTAAAGAACCTAATTTCAAAGATTGTGCCCAGTTTATGTTGGAATTGTCAAACGGGGCAGGGTTAATGGCTGATGTGTCATATTCAGCACCAAACTCTTCAGGTTATACACTTCCATTTTACTGGAGATTTACTATTTGGGGAACAAAAGGCGTTATGGAATTTAAAGTCGGCACTGATGAAATTATTGTTGCGCTTGATGGAAAACCTTCTGCTGAAACCATTAAGGTGCCGGATGCTGAAACCGGAAATTGCCTGAGCGAATTTATAGATGAGCTAAGCGGCAAGCCCACTGATGCAAATACTGATACAGTAATCAAGTCGACAAGAGACACCCTTAGAGTACAGGAGTTTGCGGATAAGGCTGCTCAGTGATATGCGGACCGATAAAGACAGAGCTGCATAAACGCAACTTACATAAGGCAGACGGAAATGAAGATTTTCGTCTGCTTTTTCACAGATGCTGTCACTCATATCTCTTGTGGCATCTTTTTTCTTTTTGTGTTATTATGATGTAGCAATAAAATATATATCATTTCAATTTTTACTCTGCATGTTATATAATAATGAAGGCAAGTTTAAGACAAGTTTTAAAGATTCAGCCGGAGAAAGGATAGAACCTTTTATGAACACCTATGTGCCTGAATATATGCTTTCCGCTTTCCGGGATCAAGGCGTGGATACTTCCAGTCTGATTTACGGAGTTCATGCCGATTCTGCCAATGAATACGATAATACCGATGTATATATAGCAGTCAGCCGGGATACCATGTATATCCTTTTTGGTAGGGAAAAGGTGGTAAGAACCAATGGTGCCCGCAGGATTGTCGCTGTGTACCAGGCTAACAGATTCGAAACCTATTCTCTTTCTCAGCTTGGTGAGCTGACATGTGAACTCCTGTTGTCAACTGTTCGATTATGCAGCGAAAAGGATAATGAAGCAGAAGTTCTGCTGGTGTTTTCAATTGGTTTTCTGTCCGATATGGAGAAACTTTGTAAAGTGGTGAAAAACATCAGGGAGGGGCTTGACCCCCTGACGGATGTTGCAATAAATGAAGATTTGTTTTGCCCTAAATGCGGCAGCAGATATCCGGAACCGGAGCGAAAAATATGTCCCGACTGTATGGACAGGATATCTATTTCCAAACGGCTAATGGGCTTTTTTACTCATTATCGTGATAAAGTAGCAATGATTTTTATTACCATGCTTCTGGGGTCGGCATTTTCTACCGTTTCGCCTATGATTGGCACTAAATTCTTCTTTGATAATGTGCTTACAGAGGGAGGCAGCTACTACGGCGCCGTCCTTGCAGCCGTACTGCTGATATTTCTGGTAAGGGCCGTAGGCGTGGGGCTGAATACCCTGTATTCATTTGTGTTGGCAAAAACCGTGCCCTGGATTGTTCAGGATCTGAAGATGAAAATATTTGAAGCCATGCAGCGGCTGTCCATTGGTTTCTATACTTCCAAGCGCACAGGATCCCTTATGAACCGGATTAATCAGGATGCCAATAATATATACTGGTTTTTTGTAGACGGCTTACCCTTTGTTGTTGTCAATACATTAACTTTTACGGGCGTCATCATTATGATGTGTGTTTTAAACATTAAGCTGGCCCTTATTTGCATTGCCATCATACCCATAGCCATAATCTTATTCAGAATTCTTTGGAGCATATTCAAACATTTTCATCATAAGAACTGGGTGTATAACTCACAGCTAAACTCCATGGTCAGCGACTCCGTCAACGGGCAGAGAGTTATAAAGGCTTTTGCCAGAGAGGAAACAGAAGCTCAGAGGTTCTCGGAAGTGGGAAGCAAACAGGCAGCAATAGATATGCAGGCAGTCAATACAGAATATACTGCGTTTCCCCTAATATATCTGTTTATGTTCTTAGGGCAGGTCATTATCACAGCCATTGGCGGCAATATGGTATTAAAAAGCGAAATTACCTTAGGTACTCTGTTGACATTTATAGCTTATTTATCCATGCTGTATGGACCTCTTGAGTTTATGTCATGGGTCTCCAACTGGTGGGCCCGCTGTGTGGACTCAGCCCAGCGGGTATTTGAGATTATTGACGCTGAACCCGATGTTGTGGAACCGGAAAATCCGGTAGTTTTAGATAAGATCAGAGGCGATATTGAACTGAAGAACGTGGTATTTGAGTATGATCCTGCTGTTCCGATTATAAAAGGCCTGAATCTGTCAGTAAAAGCAGGGCAGATGCTGGGCATAGTGGGTAAAACCGGGGCCGGTAAAACTACCATAGCTAATTTGATTGCAAGGTTGTATGATGTCAAGGAAGGATCCATAACCATAGACGGTTATGACGTAAGGCAGCTGTCCTTATCGCAGCTGCGGCAGAGCATTGGTATTGTATCCCAGGATATTTACCTGTTTATAGGCACCATTGCAGATAATATCAGATATGCGAAACCAGACGCGGATATGGAGGATGTAATCAGGGCAGCCAAGGCTGCTTCTGCTCATGAATTTATCATGTCCCTGCCTGATGCCTATGAAACAAGGGTCGGTGCAGGAGGACAGGATCTTTCAGGCGGAGAAAAGCAGCGTCTTTCCATTGCACGCACTATTCTTCAGGATCCTGACATTTTAATTCTGGATGAGGCTACAGCCGCCATGGATACTGAAACAGAAGCCAAGATCCAGAAAGCCCTGTCAGAACTGCAGAAAGGGCGGACAACCATATCGATCGCCCACAGGCTTTCCACCCTCCGCGATGCCGACAGCCTGGCAGTTATCAGCGACGGCAAAGTGGTGGAAAAGGGCACGCATAAAGAATTGCTGCAAAAAATGGGAGAATACTATAAGCTTTATAAGATTCAGCTGGAAGGGCTCAAGGTAATAAACATGGAAGGCTGAGCATAAGCCTGAAAGAATGTTATTGGGCCCTGAGATGTCAGAATATTATAGGGGGTTTTTTTATTGGAAACCGCTTTTGAAAAGATAGAAATTCAGAAAGAAAAATCCACACTGAAAAATGCAATAGACATAGGAATGCTCGACCTTCAAAAGGCAGAGTTTTATGTAACTCCGGGCGGTTTTACCGGGCTCAGATACTATGATAAGGATTATAAACGAATTTCTTTAAGGCGGGCACTTCCTATCAGCCATCCGGAAGAATACATCTCCGTATTCGATAAGGACAATAAAGAGATCGGCATGATCCGCTCTCTTTCTGACTTAAGCAAACAGCAGTGTGATATAGTGGTTAATGAATTAAACAATCGATATTATAGTCCTAGTGTATACGAAGTGAAATCTGTTAAGGATAAATTGGGTTATGTATATTTGGAGCTGGTTATCGGAAATGAAGATGAAAAGTTTGTTAAGAATTGTGCAGTAAACGATGTAACAAGGAATATCAGAATGCTGGATGAGGACAGACTGGCAATTTTTGATGTGGACGGCAACAGGTATATTATCCAGTCCCTCAGCAAACTGGATAAAAAAAGTTTGAAGAGATTGGAACCCTACCTCTTCTAGAGATGAGAAAGGTAAATATTCATGTTAAAATCATATGAACTTGTATATGACCTGGATTTAAATATGAAGCCTGCTAATGGTATTCTGCGCTTTGATGAAACAGGAAATATAACTTCCTATGTCGATGGCCATAAACTTAAGACCATATCCGTCAGGGATATAAAAGAAGCGGCAGTAATTCCCGGTGTAGGCTGCGGCCTCCTGTTTGCTGCAGAAAATGATGGCATGGAAACCATTCTGTGCCGGTTTACCATGTCTGTTATGAAAGCGGCCGGTGAGTTCTGCAAGGTTGTAAACTACTACATTCAAACCGGGGAATATACAGCTCCTGAAGAAAAAGCTGTGCTGATCTGCGAAAAATGCAAACGACCTATAGTGGAAGAATTGTCCTTTTGTATCTTTTGCTATAATAAGATGAGTGTCCTGAAAAGGGCGCTTCAGTTAATGAAGCCCTTTGCCGGAAAGATCATTACAGCAGAGGTATTTTTAGCTATGTCATCCTTGCTGTACCTTCTGGTGCCTATTTTCAGCCGTATGCTGATTGATAGACATTTGCGCCCCATGACAGGCACATTTCAGCAGGTTCTGCTTTTGGCAGGAGGAATGTTTCTGGCAAGAGCCCTTGGTGAGGTTATTTATATATTCAGCTCAAGGGTGTTTAACAAGGAAAGCGTTCTATACGCTAACCATCTGAGAAATCTGGTCTATGAGAAGATACAAAAACTATCCCTGGGCTCCCTTTCAAAAAGAACTCCCGGAGATCTGATCCGCCGCGTAATGGAGGATACAACCAATGTGAAGCGTTTTATTACAGACGGGGGCCGCTGGGCAGTGGAACAGTGCATTACTTTTATTGTGGTATTTACCATATTGTTGTTTACGGATTTTAAACTTACCCTGTTGGTGTTCCTGCCCATCCCTATTGTCTCTATAGCCCTGTCCCGTTTCTGGCGGTTTATCCATATCCGCTATGAACGGCAGTGGCGCAAGAATTCCAAATGTCAATCCATTCTTCACGACATCATTAAAGGAATTCGAACCGTTAAATCCTTTGGTAAAGAGGAGATGGAAATCATCAAGTTTGCAGCCGCCACCAGGGAACTTGCCCAGGTGTCCTCCGATAACGAAACCTTATGGGCTTGTCTGTTTCCGCCCATAACCTTTTTTACCGGAATCGGTGAATTTCTGGTGCTCTACGTCGGCGGTCAAAAAATTCTGAGCGGAGAAATGAGCTTTGGTGTGCTTGTACAGTTTACCATGTATATAACCTATATATATGCGCCTCTTCGTTGGTTTGTTTCCTTTCCCCGCTGGCTGGCGGATGCCTTGACCAGTATGGTGAAGATATTTGAAATACTGGACGAAGAGCCGGATATTACCTCAGTTGATAATCTAACAAATATTCCGGTCGCTGGAGAGGTAGCCTTTGAAGGCGTTACTTTCGGATATAAGTCCTATGAGCCGGTTCTTAAAGACATTAATTTTAAGATAAAACCCGGGGAAATGATTGGTATTGTCGGTCGTTCCGGAGC
>JAAZHD010000072.1 GCA_012510895.1 Clostridiales bacterium | reverse complement strand
GTATGAATCATTTCAAGAGCACAGGCCATAGCCAAAACTGCATTATCTCTTATTCGTATATTATTATTAGTGTTGTTATGACAAGCCAGTTCATAAGCAGATAGAAAAAGTACTGGGAGCAATCTTTTTCCGCCTGAATGCAAGCTGTATTCTATAGCTTTTAACAAAGTTGGATGGCCTGAACGATTTTTAATAAGTGTAGTTAGCCCGCTTTGAAGATAATCTACTTTAGTTTGATAAACAGCATTAAAATCCATACACTATTTCAGCTCCTCTTCTTCAAGATCAAGCTCTATTTCTTCTATGTCTCCTGTTTGACTTCGTGTCAAGAGCTGGACTATACCACGTGCCTCGGTTAATTTTTGATTACAAAAGCTAGTTAATTCCACACCTTTTTTGAATAGAGTTAAAGATTCTTCTAATGTAACATTACCTTTTTCCAAGGTATCTACAATTGTTTCCAATTCCTTAACTGCGTCCTCATAGGTAATATTTTGAATCTTATCAAATGATTTTATTTCCATGTGTTATGCTCCTTTTACTTCATTTTTGTTATAAATGAATGAGATCCGGAATATCGCTGGTATATTGGAAATTGTCAAACAACTATTACTTCCTGGAAATGAGAGTTCATTTTATGTTACCTTTTTTCATATTATTTCACACTTTTTAGTCTCAATATGTAGTCCTTTCCCTTATTTAGTCTACCAGATGTCTTTCAGGTCTCATTTCCTAAATACTTAGTAAATAGAGTCAATTTTTTTCATCGTCTGATAAGTTATTTCATTTACTGTGCAGCTAACTTGCCCATCTTGTAACTTTAAGATAATATTTTGTGCAGGTGAAAGTTCATTAACAGAACTTATCGGTGTTTCTTGGCCGTATGGAGTAGCAATCACATAACCTCTGGAAAGCACCTTTAATGGGCTAAGAGCTTGCAATGATGCTGCTAACCTTGCTAGTTGCTCTTTTTTTTCCTTCATACCATACATAATAGCATTATTTAATTTTTGAAACAGTTGATCTAAATATTGATTATGTTGTGCTACAAACAAGTATGGTGTTTTAAACACATAGCTATCTTGTAGTAAACTGAGCTCATAATTCTTTTTCTGTAAATAGTTATTGATTCCATCTATCAAATTTTTTCTAAGGATATTTATATTAGATTGTAAAACATCAGCTTCAGGGACAGCTAGTTCCGCTGCATTAGATGGTGTAGCCGCTCTGATATCAGCTACAAAATCTGCAATAGTATAGTCTGTTTCATGCCCTACTGCAGTGACAACTGGTAATCTGGAGTTAAATATTGCTCTGGCTACCACTTCTTCGTTAAAAGCCCATAGTTCTTCTATGGAACCGCCGCCTCGTCCTGTAATAATCAAGTCAATGTCTTTTCTGGTATTGGCATAATCTATTGCTTTTGCAATTTGATTAGCAGCGTCATTACCCTGTACCGCAACTGGAATAATCAATATATCTACATAGGGATTACGCTGATGAACAACTCGGATTATATCTTTTATTGCTGCTCCAGTTGGAGAAGTGATAACAGCTACCTTTTTTGGCAATGTAGGTAAAGGCTTTTTATGCGTATCATCAAAAAGGCCTTCCTCTCGCAACTTTTTTTTCAACCTCTCAAAAGCGAGATGAAGGTCTCCTAATCCATCCATTGTCATTTCTTCCACATATAGCTGATATTGTCCTTCCCGCTTGTAAATGGAAACAGTACCGCTAATCACTACTTTCATTCCGTTTTGAGGATAAAAGCGAATACCTGAACTTCTTTGTTTAAATAAAACGCATTGTATTTTATCCTGTTCATCCTTTAATGAGAAGTACATATGTCCTGATGAATGATGCTTAAAATTAGAAATTTCTCCACGAACTTTTACCATTTGCAACAATGGATCTCTGGCCAGCAAAACCCGGACGTAATCATTTAGTTGATGGACAGAAAGTATGACGTTATTCATATAGCACCTTTTGCTGCAATTAATGTATTCTCTAATAACATAGTTATCGTCATAGGCCCTACTCCGCCTGGAACAGGGGTTATATAACCGGCTTTTTCCTTAACATCGTCAAAATCTACATCACCGACCAAGGCGCCATTTACGCTTGTTATGCCAACGTCAATAACTATAGCTCCTTCTTTTACATAATTTCTATCAATAAATCGTGGTTTACCAATAGCTACAACTAAAATATCAGCTGTACTTGCCAGCTTTGCAAGATTTTCTGTTCTGGAATGGGCAATCGTGACAGTTGCATTCTTTTGTAGAAGCATTATAGCCACAGGTTTGCCTACAATATTACTTCGTCCAATCACTACTGCGTTTTTTCCTTCAATATTTTGTTTTGTCTCCTCTATTAAGCGTATAATTCCTTTTGGTGTGCATGGTTCTAAAATAGCTTGTCCATTCATTAACATACCAGAATGCATGGGATGGAATCCGTCGACATCCTTAGAAAGGTCTATAGCGTTAATGATGCGTTTTTCATCTATATGATTTGGCAATGGTAATTGTACTAATATACCGTGTATCGTATTATCTTGATTTAATCTATAAATGATTTCTAGGAGTTCCTGCTCTGAAGTATTTTCTTCCAATTTTACCACTGTAGACTTAATACCTACTTCTTTGCAAGCTTTTTGCTTATTTCGTGCATATACTTTAGAAGCCGGATCTTCTCCGACAAGGACAACAGACAGGTTAGGTATCAGTCCATTCATTTTGCATTCATCAACTTTTCTTTTGATGGACTCTCTTATTCTCTTTGAAATGGCTTTCCCATCTATAATGATTGACATGGTATTTCTTTCCTTTCCAACATGTATATGTATCTGAATACTTTATAAAAACACGTTTATACTTGTATTTTTAATAAGTTTCATTGTTTTCGTTATTCATTTTTTTAGACTGCGGTAGAAATTCCCTAATATTCCATTAATAAAAGAACCAGTTTTTTCTCCACTGTATTTTTTAGCTAATTCTACTGCTTCATTAATAGAAACATTAACAGGAATATCGTCTCGGTATAATATTTCATATACTGCAAGTCGTAAAATTGATAAATCAACCT
>JAAZHD010000597.1 GCA_012510895.1 Clostridiales bacterium | reverse complement strand
TATAAACCAAAAACATGTTGGATTGCACATGCGAAAGAAATTTACGGTCTTTCACCAAAGATTGCACCTAATAGAAAAGATTTGAACAAACGAGTTCAGCCATGTCCAGAAGAAAAACGAGAAGATATAAGGAAGGCGTTTCAATATTTTGAATTGATATAGTTCTTAATATATTTACCTTTCCTTACACATGAACATGGGATAGATTTAGAGAGCTGATTAGTTGGTATATAATTTATTCTCTTTGATCAGCGCTTCTCAAATAGTATCAGTAATATAAATTGATGGGGGGTTACATATGGAGAGACATATTGGATTATGGAGCAAAGAAAGCGATGATAGTCCAGCAGTGGCTGAGTTGATTATAGAAGGTAACCATATAGAATTTTATCGCCGTGATCATGGCGAAATCTTTCCATGTGCATTTGTAGGTAGTGACAATGACCATATCTATAAAGTGTTTACAAATGGCACGTATGCGTATGGAAAACATAGAACGCTGGAAAATGTAGCAAGTTACAAACCTATTTATGTTTTATGTCAGAATTATAAATATGAAAAAGGATTGAAAATTGAAGGAATTACAGCATGCTCATTTATTATTCCGGAGTTAATGGATTGGATTGGTGGAAGGACGGTTGAGTGGGGTGCAACAAAAAATCAAGAATTAATTGCAGTAGAATTGAAATTACAAGAGATTATACTAAAAAAAGAAAAACCCCGTATAGAAATATACTTTGAAGCAAGCAGTTCCTTATTTGACGAAAGCGTTGATAACAGAACAACATCTATAATTAAAAATCAGCCAAGAATTCGTATATCCTATGAAGAACCTTCTAATGTTTCTCGGGTTCATAACGATATAAAGGGGATAATGCAATTCTTTGGATTAATGATAGGACATGTATCAGATGCAATAGATATTAGGCTCGATATACAAGGACAGTCACTAAAGAGCTGGTTGTACGTCAATGAAGATTTCTCGTATAATTTGAAAACAATGAGTGTTTTAGATAGAACACGAACGAAACTTAGCAAGGTCCACGAAAACATCCAATTTTATTTTGAGAATTGGTATAACTTTTATAATGATGATAAGTTTGAGTTGATTCGTAGAATGTACTTTTTGGCCAATACCAAAAAAGACATCTATGCCGAAGATTTACTGATCTTATATGTCAGGATATTGGAGGGATATCATTTAAGAATTACTGATGAGGAGAATATTACAAGTAATATTGGAAAAGACATTAAGGAAATGATATTTACCGATTTGGGTAGAAAATTGTTCACTCCAATTTTTGAAAAGGTACAATGGAAATTTAATTCTAAGCATGCAAAGAAAGTTGCATCTTGGATTGCATCTGGGTTCCTAGAGAGAATTGGTCTTGCCGAAAGAATAAAGCAGTTGGATGAGCAGTATTTTAGTATAATAGCTAAGAATGCAGAGAATATTATTAAGCTGGAAAACAAAAACAATACTTTAGCAGATGAATACGATAAACAAGAGATTATTTTAAAATTTTACAGAAGCATTGTATCAACTCGTAATTATTATTCTCATTATAAAGCAAGGAAAGAAAATGTTTTAAACTTCACTCAGATATGTGATACCATTAATGTTCTTAAGGCACTAATAATAATGATAATGTTTTCTCATATGGGAATGACAAAAGAGCAAATAAGAAAAATTATTATGTGGGATTCAGAGTTGCATTTTCAAACAAAGTGTTTAAGAAATGAAGGAGAAACACCAGATGATAAGTAATTTTGTATCTTGTTTTAGAAGATGATTTGGATTAAGCTGAGATAAAAAATATCCTCAAGAGGGACACTAGGTTAAATATATAACAGTAACAGTTGTAAATTATAAGTGTTTGTATAGATATGTTCCCACATACTTCGGTTTTCCTAAAAACAGCCAAAAACCCATTGATATGTTCCCGAGAACGCAAGATTAAAAAAAACAGCTCAAGACATCAATCCGAGCGGCTCGTTCCATGTGGAGTGCGTAGCGTTGATGTCAACGTC
>JAAZHD010000604.1 GCA_012510895.1 Clostridiales bacterium | reverse complement strand
TTATTCAATTCTTGGATTATTCTTTGTAAATTCTCAGCATTAATCTCTTCGATAGTAACCTGCTCTGGAATATGTAAGTTTACTTTACGCAAATTAAATTATTCTATAAGTATCTTGTTCAGTGTATAATAATCACGGTAGCACTTCTCCACTCTCATGTTTCTTTCGTTCTCATCACACTGAAGATACTCATAGTATACATATTTTGACCAGAGATTATCGGTAATTAGGTGACAGTAGTAGCCCAGCGTAAAATCATCAAAATTTCCCTTCAAGTATTTGCCTCTAAACTCCTCCAGGGCTACAACCGGGTATTTATCAACACCAGGTCTATATGAGGTTTTAAAATGTGAAGCGCCGACACCGTAAGGTGAACAATCATGTGCATCAGGCGACAAGTTTCCAATGATAAATAACTCTGGATTCAGTCTAACAATATTTAAAATTTCAAATCCAATGCAATAATGCACCATTCTTGACGGCATTAAGATAAAACCTCCTGTTCACTATCATAGCAATTATAAATATGTCGCAAATACACAATTTACTTTTCAACGATTGGCACCCACAACTCATGTTTGATTTTATTTCCTGGTCTTAGAAAATGCTCAATACAAGGCTGGTTTGCAAGTTCATAGCCTGATGCAGGAAGCCATTCTGAATATAGCCTTTTCCAAGCATCAACAACATTAGGAAATACGGCATATGCGCATGGTGGAATTATTAGTTCCTCCATGCCATTAGGTACTTCGGAGTCATATCGTACCCCCATGAAGTAATCAAATTCCTCATCCATGATAGCCGCCTCTTTGCCACAAATACCTACAAGGCTCTCAAGTTTGCATTTCGGATTTATCCAAGACATATCAATTAATGTTTGCATGAAGCCATCTTTATTGGATTTTCTCCACAAAGCAGGAATCTCTTTAAATGCACGAGAAGTTTTTACACATTGTCGTTTTCCAACAAAACGCAACTCAAAATCAATTTTCTCAATACGATATTCCATTTCAACATCCCCTTTTATTGTAATTTGAAAGGGATTCGTGGAAAGGCTTTTAACTGCACACTGTTCTCTCTGACGGCATTAGGTGTAACACCATGTAGTTTTTTAAACGCCCTTGTAAATGCATCAGATGAGTCATAACCATATTTCAATGCAATATCAATGATTTTTTCATTACTTGTTTGAATGTCAAAGGCGGCTTTTGTAAGGCGTCTGCGACGGATATATTCTGAAAGAGAAATTCCTGTTAAAGATGAAAACATCCTTGAAAAGTGAAACTCAGAACAGCAGGCTGCACGAGCAACTGAAGAATATTCAATTTTATTATCAAGGTTGTTCTCAATATAATCTATAGCCGCATTAAATCTATCAAGCCAATCCACATTCTTTCCCCCTTTCACAAATTATTATATAGGAGATGCTTTCAGTATACCCTGCAAACCATGCCTAAAATTGCAGGGTTGAAAAAACAATATATAACTTATCTTTACTTCGCATTTTTCCACAAATGTGTACCATATACCTTTATTTTACAACATACGACCTATAAAAACATCTGCTTTTTCCCTCATTTCCTTTAAATTTTATATACTCATATTCTCATTCTTGTATCAAGAAATATGGGTAAAACCTTTAATACAATCCAAATACCCTCAGTTTAACAATTCCACATTTTAAAATTCCAATTCCAGTAATGTACCATAAATTCCCTTGACAATGTGAAAATTTAATTTTAGGAATAACTTTATTGTTATAGAACCAACTTTATTATCACAGAATCAACTTTATTATTTCTATAACATCCCCCTTATTCCTTATCCCTAAAAATCCTTGTCACTAACTATGTATATTTAAAATAATCTCCGCTCCAGCCCCCAAACCATCAAACCCTTATCCCTTCTCGCCTTAACCCTATTCTCCTAATCTCTTCCAGATAATAAAGTCCGCTCTAAAATCTCATATTTCTATTCCATTTATTAACACTTTTTCCTTAATCCTTATAGCAATTTTTAAAATAAAGTCGGTTCCGAATAGGGATAAGGTGAAAGGAAAAAGGCATAAGGTTGCATTTTCTCATGTGCTTTTTCTAATGCTTT
>JAAZHD010000596.1 GCA_012510895.1 Clostridiales bacterium | reverse complement strand
TCGGTAATCACTTCAGGAGATTATGAACGATACATGGTAGAGATATATGAAAAGACCGGTGAAAGATACCATCATATATTTGATCCGTCTACCGGTTATCCGGCGAAAAGCGGAGTCATCAGTGTTACAGTGGTGTCTGAAAGCGGAATTGAAGCTGATGCATGGACTACCTCTCTTTTTGTAATGGGGGTGGAGGAAGGTCTGAAGTTGATTAATGAACTGGATTCTATAGATGCTATGTTTATAACTGAAGATAAGAAAATCTATTTCAGCAAGGGTTTTAAAGATCAGGTCAGTGACATCCACAGGGATTATCATGCTGAATAATATTTCAAATTATCGGGATATTGCCAAATAATTAAAGAATTAGTATATTGATGATATGGTAATGATAACCGCAGATTTTTAGTAGATATGTCTTACAAGGAGCAGGTTATGGACAAAAGAAAAATTCTTGTTACATATCCTCTGCCGTCAGAAGGTCTTCAGGAGCTGCAAAAAAGGTTTGATGTGACAGTCTATAAGAAAGGGTACATGCCTAAACCTGAGCTTCTGAAATCTGTCCGCGACTGCGATGGGCTCTTGCCTGTCGGGGTGGAAGTGGATGAAGAAGTGATTGAAGCTTCTTCCAGGCTGAAAATGATAAGCGTGTTTGGATCAGGATATGACAACGTGGATATAAAGGCGGCAACCAACAGGGGTATTATCGTTACCAATATCCCTGATACAGTAACCGATGCTGCTGCTGAACTAACCATGGGGTTAATCATTAGCGCAATGCGCCGCATTTCAGAGTTTGATCGCAGGCTCCGGACAGAAGACAACTTCAGATGGGACATGGAAAAAAATATGGGCAGGCTTATTTACGGTAAAGAATTAGGCATAATAGGAATGGGTCGCATCGGCAAAGCAACAGCAAAAAGAGCAGCTGCATTCGGCATGCGTATTTCATATTACAATCGAAAAAGGCTGGATCCGGTTATTGAAATGGAGTTGGATGCAAATTTTAAAAGGCTTGATGACCTGCTTCCGTCTGCTGATGTCATCAGCATTCACACCCCGCTTACGAAAGAAACAAGGCATCTGATAGGTGAGAGGGAGCTTTCCATGATGAAGGAAGGTGCTTACCTGATCAATACTTCCAGAGGAGCAGTAATAGATGAAAAAGCACTGATCCGTTATTTAGCCATTGGAAAGCTGGCCGGCGCTGCCCTTGACGTCTATGAAGATGAGCCTGACATTCCTTCAGCACTTCTAAAAATGGATAACATTGTACTCACTCCTCATATTGGAGCTGACACATTTGAGACACGCCTGCAGATGACCAGGGAAGCAACAAAGAGCTTCATAGACTTTTTCAGCGGTCGAAAGCCCTTCCATATAGTAAATCCCCAGGTTCTTGAATAGGGAAACATCAGCCGGAAAAGAGATATTTTATAAAATAAGACGGGCAACTGCCCGTCTTTGAAATAACTGTTTAAAAATATCTGTTTTTGTTATTCAGCAATCTGATTCTTAGTAACCTGCCAATTCATTTATTTGTATGGGTGCAGCCAGAGACTCGGTTACATACGCTCTTGTAGGCCACAATTGCATGATTGAAGAGGGTACCAGGGGTGTAACGGGTCCATGCAGAACCAGCCTTCCTATCATCCTCTGCCAGGAGGAGAATGTTCCGCTGGTAGTGATTCCAAGTCTCAAAATACGGTTTCTGGCATTTTTAATGTCTCTGGGTCCGACGGTGAAGGCTTTGGGCGGCACATTTGCCAGGTCACCGCTCTGTCCGAATACCCCGTGCAGGGAGTTTTGTATAATGGTCAGCGGATGCAGCGTAACTATTCTGGCTCCCATCTCAATGAATTCCTCTACGCTGTCTGTTTCGAACTCTGGTGTCAGGGGATCAACAAAGGCTACATGCCCTGACCAACCCGGGCCGCCGTAGCTTATGTCTGCTCCGCCGTTGCCGATATCTTCAATCATCTTAGAGTAATCGGCCGCATTTTCATTGGTGGGATAATGCACATTTTCCATAGGCATACGCAGAGACTCATCAATTTGATATACAAAATATTTCAGGAATGAATAGGTGAATCCGGACTTGTATGTAGGCGGTGCAATATTGCCGTCTTCATCCGCCCATTCATCCATTGAGAAAATGTGCACGTTGCGGCAGTTAATCTTAAAGTAATTAACCAGTTCTGCAACCTGCATATAACCGGCCGGATCAGGATTTGGGATAATCATAACCAGGGTATCATCATAATCGTCAGAGTGTTTCATGCGCATAACCATGTCAGTGATAACGATACCACTGTAGTTAGGAACAATTTTAATTTTAAAATCGGGGTTAGGATGCTTTTCCAGTTCATCCCTTGTCATGTTCCTTACACGTTCCAATGCTTCTTTGTCCCTGAAGGGTACCCATGGCGCCGGGGAAAAAGTGAATTCTTTCATGTAATAATCCTCCCTTTCATGATTATATATAAATTTGCTTCCGAAAACCCGAAAGCTCATAAATTATTCGTTTGCTTTATTTTTTAATGCTTTTTATTTCTTAAAGGACAGGTCTATGCTGTAAAAATTATCTGCATAATTTTAATGAATAGGTCAAAGTTTAAATGATAATTTTATCTGTTTTTACATCACTGTTTCTTACAGACATCCAAAATACCTGCTTATAGTAATTATAGAGCATTTTTCCACAGAAATCAAGTATTAATGGTTTTTTTCCAAAAAAAAGAGCTGCATCATCGGGTAATGACTGGCTGTTGACAAATTCTCGTTATGGGGGTAAAATAAAATTTGTCCTTATATGCACCCGTAGCTCAGCAGGATAGAGCGTCGGTTTCCTAAACCGCAGGCCAGGGGTTCGAATCCCTTCGGGTGCGCCAACTTAGAAACCAGATTTTAATACATTAAATCTGGTTTTTTTATATATCAGAAATCAATATGATACTTAATGCTTAAGCGGATTTCATAACTAAGTGTTTTTTCGATGAAACGAAGGAGTATATCCTTAAGCACTGAAAGAAAAACTGATTTCATATATGCAAAAAAAGAATTTATTGCCTTCAGCACATATCATCCTAAAAAAGGGCAGACTAATCCCCAAAATAATTATAGACCTATTAAAAATGTTACTCAAGTTGCTTTATCACTTTCTTTAGAAATATTTGCGGCAATGGTGCCTGCAATTAATGCAATACAGCTTAAGAG
>JAAZHD010000595.1 GCA_012510895.1 Clostridiales bacterium | reverse complement strand
GTATTGGTTTGTTGCATTTGAATGAAGTTGCTGTAGGCCTAGGTCATCGGGTAGTATAGGAGGAATAGAATGAAAACTTATGCAGTAAGAGGAGCAATTACTGTTAAAGAGAATAATAGAGAGCAAATACTAATGCAAACACGTTTCCTGCTGGAAGAGCTTATGAAAAAAAATGCAATTAAGATACAAGATATAATAAGTATTATTTTCACTGCTACTAGTGATTTAAATACGGAATATCCAGCTGTGGCTGCACGGGAATTAGGGATGACTTCAATTCCTCTTATCTGTTGCCAGGAGATGAATGTTGTGGGTAGCTTGTCAAAGTGTATTCGTGTTCTTATGCATGTACAGTTTTCTGAAGAACGAATTCTCACACCTGTTTATCTTGGAAAAGCTGCTATTTTACGCCCTGATTTAGCGAATCTTACCGTAGCTATTGACGGGCCTGCCGGAGCTGGTAAAAGCACTGTAGCTAAATTACTGGCTAAAAAATTGAACATCATGTATTTAGATACGGGTGCAATGTATAGAGCCATGGGGTTAAAAGTAATAGAGAATGGAGGGGATCCCTCCAATCGAGACGATGTGATTCCTCTGTTAGAAAGTACAGATATTGCGGTGAGACCAAACAATACCGGTCAAACCGTATACCTGGATGGTAGGGATGTTACTGATAAAATACGGTCTTCTTATGTATCAAAAGCAGCCTCCGATGTAGGTACTATACCAGAGGTGCGAAAAAAGTTAGTAAGAATTCAACAGCAAATTGCAAACAAATTTTCACTGGTTATGGATGGAAGAGATATTGGAACCTATGTACTCCCTTATGCTACTCTTAAGGTTTTTTTAACTGCATCACCAGAAGAAAGAGCTAGACGAAGATGGAAGGAATTGTTGGGAAGAGGTTGTACAGTTGATTTTAAAACAGTTCTGCAAGAAATAATTGAACGAGATGCCAATGATAGTAACAGAACATATGCTCCGCTTAGAAAAGCAGATGATGCAGTTTTAATAGATTCTACAAATAAAAGCATTGAGCAGGTAGTTAATGAAATAGTGTATCTGATGAAATCTTAGAATAGTGATGGAGGAATACAACTTGTTGTATCATATCGTAAGAATTATACTAGTTCCATTTATCTATTTACTATATCGTCCTAAAGTTAAAGGCATAGAAAATCTGCCTAAAAATGGCGGTACAATTCTTTATGCTAATCATACTTCCTTATTAGATCCTATATTATTAGGTTGCATATTACCAAGAAAAATAAATTTTATGGCAAAACAAGAACTGTTTAAATATCCGTTGTTCGGGAAAATATTGAGAGGCTTAGGTGCTTTTCCGGTAAAGAGGGGTTCTGCGGATATATCAGCTATAAAAACAGCACTTAGGCTGTTAAGAGAAGGAAAAGTCTTTGGCATTTTTCCTGAAGGTACTAGAAACAGAAGTGGCAGCATGCAAGGTTTTACTCATGGCACTGCAGCTATAGCATTAAAATCCAAGGCAGTATGCGTACCGGTTGTTATTATTGGTGAATATCGACTTTTTCATTCTATTAAGGTTATTGTCGGTAAACCGTTGGATCTAAAAAAATACCATGGCATGAAATCGACATCTCAGTTATTGAACCAGATATCTGAGGAGATGCTAGAAGCTATAAAAAAGATTTTATAAAAAATTGTATTTTTGTAAGCTATAAAAAGAGGATTTAGTAATAAAATAGCGAAAAAATACTATATTAGAATATTGATGTGCCGTTTATAATTTAAGGCTGTGTTATTCCTGGGTTATATTAAGATTTTTATTTTTCTTGAATGGCTTAGGGGGGGCTTATATCGAGTAGTAATTAAATTATATATTGATTAATATAATTAGTTTTTAAATCTTTAATTGTGAAAATATTAAGCAGGAATATTCAACCCTACAAAGGCACATCAAGAGAGGAATGTGCAATCGAATATTCAAGATCTATAAATGGAGCAAATGTGAATTATGTCGATTGTATGGATTTTAAGGAGGTACTAATTAATGAACGAAACGAAAGATGAATTACTGGCAAAGGAAACACCAGAAGTTTCTGTTAATGCACAGCAGGAAATTTCAGAAACGGTTTCAAGAAGCGAGCAGGAAGAAACCTATGAACAAAAAAAAGATAAAGAAAATCCGGCTGTTGCAGAGACAGATTCTGTTCAAGAGCATAGTGCTGATGAATCAAATTTAGAAAAAGATTCTGCCCTAAATAGGGGTGCAACAGAGTCATCTTTGAAAGCAGTTGAAGAAAGCAAAGAAGAAACTATGGGAGACTTTGATATTGTATCTCTTCGGCCAGGTCAAATTGTAAAAGGTAAAATCATTCGAGTTACAGATGAAGAATTGTATGTGAATGTGGGTTATAAATCCGATGGAGTTGTATCTTTGGAAGATATCCTTTTGGAAGAAGATAAACCTCTTACAGAAGTGTTTCACGAAGGGGACGACATAGAAGTTGAAGTTCTAAAAGTTAATGATGGTGAGGGTAACGTAATTCTTTCGCATAAAAATATAGTAAAACGAAGAGTGTGGAAAAAAATAGAGGAAGCATATAAGAACGAAGAAGAAATATCTGGTACAGGAAAAGAAGTCGTAAAAGGAGGGTTATTAGCTAGTATAAAAGGGTATTCAGCTTTTGTACCCGCGTCTCAATTATCTCTGCATTATGTGGAAGATTTGAGTACCTTTGTTGGCGAAACGCTCCGACTTCGTATTCTTGAAATAGATAAACGGCGAAATCGGGTGGTCGCTTCACAAAAAGTCATTCTGGAAGCTGAGGAAGCAGGAAAAAGAGAGAAACTCTGGGCAAGCTTAAAGGAAGGTCAAACCATTAAAGGAGAGGTAAAGCGGTTAACTAATTTTGGTGCTTTTGTTGATATAGGTGGTATTGATGGGTTGATTCTTATCTCTGATCTTTCCTGGGGACATATAAAAAGTCCAAAACAAGTTGTAACAGAAGGACAAGAGGTAGAGGTTCTTGTTTTATCTGTAGACAAAGATAATAATAGGATTTCATTAGGATATAAACAAACTCTTCCACATCCTTGGGATAATATTGAAGAAAAGTATCCAGTAGGTCAGATATTCCAAGGAAAGATAGTCCGTATCACCAACTTTGGTGCCTTTGTAGAGTTAGAACCCGGAGTTGACGGATTGGTTCATATATCTCAGATTTCAGACAAACGTATTAATAAAGTAGAGGATGTACTGAAAATCGGTGAAATGACATATGTAAAAGTTTTGAATGTAAAACCTGAGGAACAACGCATTAGCCTTAGTATCAAAGAAGCCGTAGAAAAGCAGGAAAAAAAGTCAGAGAAAAAATTAGAAAAAAAAGAGAATCTCTATGAAAAAGAAGACATGACATTTTCGTTAGGTGATTTTTTCCCGAACCAAAACGAGAACTAAGCCCAATTCAATCATTTACCTGAAAACCGAAGGAGATTACCTTCGGTTCTTTTATTTTAGAAAGT
>JAAZHD010000071.1 GCA_012510895.1 Clostridiales bacterium | reverse complement strand
TACGACTAATAAAATTTATTCTCATGTAGAAAAAGGGGGCAGCAAAGAACTGGGAACGAGCTTTTAGGAAATTTTAAAAAAAGCGGAAGACTTTGCTTCAGAACAACTTTTGGAGGTAGGCAAAGAGCTCATGATATTACGAGATGAAAATCCCAAAATGCCACAAACTTGCCACAAGCCAGAGGGACATAAAAACGGGCAAAAAAAATGGATGTCCTTTAACTGCCGATTAAATGGACATCCGCGATAGTTCGTTATGGCACGCCCGGCAGGAGTCGAACCTGCGGCCAACGGATTAGAAGTCCGTTGTTTGATTATATAAACACCGATAAAACCAATACATATGCAAGAGAGACTACATATTCGCGTGTCAAATGACACGCTTTGTTTTTTTAAGCATAATTACATAGCTCCCCTTCTCGGGGAGCATTTCTTTTTGCTCCCGGCTGCTTTAACCGGGAGTTTTTAATTTCTGAAAAAGGAGGAAAAAACATGCCGCGGACTATTTTTGAACTGCTAAGATCAGATGGCTGCATTATCGTGAACAAAAATTTGGCTCATAATATCGGGATAAATGAAGCAATAATCTACTCAGAGCTCATTAGCAAACACAGCTACTATGAAGAGAATAAAATGTTGACCAAAGACGGACTTTTTTACGTCACTGTCGAAGATTTACAGCAAAGCACTACGCTTTCAAAATATCAGCAGTCGAAAGCAATTGCAAAACTCGAAAAAAAAGGTCTGCTGAAGCAGCAAAACCGCGGGGTGCCGCAAAAGAGGTATTTTAAGCTTATATTTAATCAAAATCTGCTGCTTAATTATCTAAAAGACCCAAAAAAAGGAAATGAAGGAGTTAAAGCTTCTCAAACGCCGACTGAGCCGCAAAAGTCAAAAAACTTAACTTTTAAAAGTGAAGATATCAAACCTTCACAAAGCCCGATGGAATCGCAAAAGTCAAAAAACTCGACTTTTAAAAGTCAAAATACTTCACTTCTAAAAGTTAAAAAACTTGACAGAAATAATACTAACAATAATACTGATACAATAAAACAACAACAACCGTCAGACATCGGAGTGAACCCTGTTGTTGTTGAATCAAAAAATCAAGAATTCATGGAGCAAATAGAGCAAAAAGACAATAATCTTTTAATTGAATTACAAAAATTGGGGTTTAGTAGCAAAAAAGCAAAAGAGATAGTCAAGCGGTATGATGAAGAAAAAATTAACAAAATTGTAAAACATGTTCAAGCTGATTCGAAAATAAAAAATAAAGCTGGTTTTATTATAAAAGCTCTGGAAAACGGCTATCTATTGTCAGAATTGAACGTTCAGCAGCCTAAAGAAGATTATCTTAAAATTAAAACAGAGAAGTATCTTCGGGAAATGAGAGAAGCTGAGAAAAACGCTGATCCCGAAGGCTTAACGCGCTTTTTGCAATTGTATAAATCAGGAAAAATTTTGTCAATGACTTAGCCATATAGAAGTGCAGAGACTATCTTGGAAGGGAACGTTTCCTTTTTATCCCGCAAACTTTCTTGCTCCCACGATCGCTTGGTGCTTTGGCAAACTTGATATCAACTTCTTCAAAGCCTTCAACATCAAGGGGGCTATTGTTATCGAAAAAATGAGCCATTTCATCAATAGATTTAAACTTAGGTAGGGGTATCTTTTTCTTTTCCATGAGCCTTACCTCCTTCTTCTTTTTTGATAATATTTCCTTTCGGTATCATTCATATCCCTTGCAGTGATAGGAACATAATAACCGGAAGATGTATTTAATAACAGGATCATTAATAGCCTTCCTTCCAGTGTTGAGCCAAAAACAGCGTATAAGTTACTTCCAGGATATTTCTTAGACTTTACACGTTTCTGAATAAAACATTGTTTGTCAAAAAATATTACTTCTTCAACTTCTTCAGGAGTAATGTTATGTCTGGCTATGTGTTGTATTCGATAGCCGCTCCATCGCAATTTGATAAATTGGGTCATGGTTCTTACTCCGGTTTTAACTCCATTATAGCATGAATTTACTGAGCATGATAGGGATGCGGAAATGTCACAAATTTTCTTCAATATGAATTGAATAAAACTCACAAAAACAACGGAAGTGTCGATATAACCGACACTTCTTTTAGTTTCAACCGTAAAAGTTAAAGACGCTGCTTACGTGGATTTTCTTTTTTAGTTGCTTGCAAACTGATTTATAAAACTGTATTTGTTCTTTCAGCCCTTCAAACAGGGCAAAAATAAAGCCGTTTTCTGAGCCGGGCAACCGTTAGTATTCGTTTCCATTTTTAGGCCGTTAAAAAGCCAATAATTTAGGGGGTGATGGGAGAATATGCAGACAGTAGAGCCGATCCGTGACAGCCGGAAGCTTGATGCAATGAAAAAGTATCTTCGGGGCAAAAACATGAGAGATTATGCACTATTTGTTCTGGGTATAAATACGGGATTGCGAAATGGAGACCTAAAATCATTGAAAATATGTGATATCCAGAGCAATACCGGAAAGATTACGGATAGAATTTACATCCATGAGAAAAAGACCGGGAAGGAAAAAATATTCCGGATAAACGAAACGGCGCAAAAAGCATTGAAAGAATACCTTGCGACACGGCCTGGGGCTGGACAAGAAGAACTGCTCTTCCCCAGCCGGGAAGGTGGCCGGGAACTCACCAGTCAGCAGATCAGAAATATTATTCTCAGTGCAGCCAGGGCGGTCGGGGTAACGGAGCGGATCGGGACGACGACCTTGAGAAAAACCTTTGGGTACCATGCACGCAAAAAAGGAGTGCCGGTGGAAGTGCTCATGCGGATTTTTAATCATAGCTGGCCACATGTTACGCTACGGTATATCGGAATTAGCCAGGACGAACTTGAGGATGTCTATTTGGAACTAAATATTTAAAATTTATATTAGCACGGAAGTTTTCCAATAGAGAACAAAGAATAGATCGGAAGTTTAGACAAGCAGTTAGCTTTTTTTTTTTAAAGAGAGAACCTGTAAGCCCCTGCGGAAATAGTGAGCCTCCCATTGAAAAGATCCACGGCTACGCCGTAAGGCAGAGATTAAAGCTGCCATACACTACGTGTATGACAGCTAAAACGCTGCTTCGCATCGTATGGCAGCATACCCGATATTTTAAAAAATCGTATGGCACTGGTATGGCACAGTGTTATTTTTTATTGTTTCTCACAACATTAAAAGGAGTGGCAGACGTATGGCAACGTCAAAAATAACGTACCGGATCGACGGGGCGGTAAATGAAAAAATAAAAGCCCTGGCCCGAGAAAAAGGAACAACTATAACTGCTTTAGTCAACGAAGCTTTGCTAAAATTTGTCAGAGAAGAGACAGCAGAGCAGCAACAGAAAACAGTTGCACCGCTGATCCAGGCAGCAGTGACGAC
>JAAZHD010000594.1 GCA_012510895.1 Clostridiales bacterium | reverse complement strand
CTCGCTCTGGTTTATTTGATTCCGGCACTGGCTTTTCTTCTGCGCAAACCCCAATGGATGGGTGCAGCCTTTTTAAGCATCGGGGTCTGTGGAATCATTTTCTTATGGGGGGTCTACGGCGCACTTGTCTTTAATTATTACCGTTTCATCAGGGATATACTTCAGGGCCGCAAACGCGAAACCAAAGGGGAAGTGGTAGAAGTAGCCTCTGAACCGGTTTATAAGGATAATAGGCTGTTATACTATGAAATCCTGGTTCATGAAGAAGGGGAAGAGGATATCGACCGAATCCTGCTTTATGATAACAACAAGGGAAAGCCTGAGTTTGAAAAGGGAAAGAAATATTCTTTCCGCACCTTTCAGAACTTTATTGTAAATTGGGAACCCTTATAATAGATTTTATAGAACAATATGCAAACGGAATGCACCAACAGATTACATGGGCAGGCAGAGGAGAAACAGGGGATTGCTAATGCAGTTAATCCCCTATTATATTTTGGCCCAGGATCTTTCCGTCCTCGCCTATGTATACCACAATACACTCATCATCAGGACTGACCTCTTCTCCTTCACCTTTATAAAAGCGTATTTCCAGATAATCCCCCTCATATTCTATGAAGTTTCCCCCAGCCAGCTGAATGGTTTCGGCTGTTTTGCCTGCATCGTGATATTCAATATATGTTTCCTTAAATGATACGGTTTCACCTGATTCCTTTAAGTAATTGGCTGCCAGATTAATTGCTTTAAGGTCATCCATTTTAACCAGGAAGGAGGATCTGACTTTAGTATCTGCTTGAGTCAGCAATTCGTCCGGCTTTTCCTGCTTATCTGTCCATATGCTGCCGCAGGAAGAAAAAGCCGGTATAAGCAGCCATATATAAAGAAATACAATAACAAAGTATAAGGCAGTTTTTCTTTTATACATGTTAAAACCCCTTCCCAAATCGCAAATATTAACGCTATTCCATTATATGCCGTCAGCTGCGGCAAGAATTCCTGTTTGTTCTCCATACAAAATTTGATCTCCATGCAAAACAGATTTGCAATTAAATTAATATGAATGAAGGATATAATCCATACAGGTCGAATGTTTTTATTATAAAATTGATGAATAGAGGAGTCAGTCATATATGAGTCAAGTGAAAAGATTGCCGAAAAGAAATGAAATACCTGATGAATTAAAATGGAAGCTGGAAGATATTTATCCCAGTCAGGAAGAATGGGAAAAGGATTATCAGTGGGTCAAGGAAGCCCTTCCGAAAACGGAAGAGGTCAAAGGAACCCTGGGCCGGTCCGCTCAGGATCTCTTGAAAGGGCTTGATTTTGACACTCAGCTGTCGGGAAAAATCGAAAAGCTTTACAGCTATGCCCATATGAAGAAGGATGAGGACAACGGCAATACAGAGGCCCAGGCTCTTCTGGACCGGGCACAGGCTTTATATGTCGAATATTCCAGCGCAGTATCCTTTTATATCCCGGAAATTTTGGCCATTCCGGAGGAAAAACTGGAGGAATTCTTAAGCGCTGAAGAAGGCCTTGAGG
>JAAZHD010000593.1 GCA_012510895.1 Clostridiales bacterium | reverse complement strand
TGTTTAAATTTACACCTTATCATGGCGTACCCGGCGGCCGTGAAATGGACGAAGGCATTGCTATGGCCAAAATACTTGAGGAAGCCGGTGTTGATGCCCTTCATGTTGACGTTGGATGCTATGAGGCATGGTATAAGGCAATTAATACAGTTTATGAGCCTCCGCAGGTTCAGCTGGAGGTAGCTGCTGAGATTAAAAAACATGTTAATGTTCCGGTTATGTCCCAGGGCAAGATGCAAAACCCGGAACATGCAGAAGCTGCACTTAGGGAAGGCAAGGCCGACTTTATCGGTCTCGGTCATACTGCAATTTGCGACCCCCATTGGGTGAACAAGGTTCAAAGACATGAAACATATGATATCGTTCCGTGTATAGGCTGCAATGAGTGCCTGTATGCAGGCTTCAGCGGCAAAATTCTTCACTGTGCGGTAAATCCCCATGCTTTTGCAGAAGACTATTATCCCGTTGAATCCGGTGATTCCAACAAGCGTGTACTTGTGGTAGGAAGCGGACCTGCAGGCATAACCGCAGCTGTTACGGCAGCCGAAAGAGGCATGCAGGTTGAGCTCTGGGAAAAGAAAAATGAGCTGGGCGGCTTGCTGCTTGCTGCTGGCGGACCCAGGTTTAAAAAGGATGTTATGGATTATGTACAGTACCTGATTAACAAGCTGCATCGCAGCAATGTTAAGATATCCCTCATGAAGGAAGCAACTCCTGAGAATGTATTTGCAGGCAACTTCGACAAGGTTATTGTTGCCACCGGTTCAAGCCCTGTAATGCCTCCCATTAAGGGAATCGATGAGCCCTTTGTTGTAGGTGCCAATGACCTGTTAACCAGTAAGAAGTCTTACGGCAAGAAGGTTGTTGTACTGGGCGGCGGTCTTGTTGGCTGTGAAACAGCATGCCACTGTGCTGAAAAAGCTGATGATGTTACAATAATTGAAATGCTTCCGGAAGTTCTGATGACAGTACAGCACAGCAAGAACAATGATCAGTCTCTGCGACAGTTGATGAAGGATTGCAATGTAAAGACTATTACCAATGCGAAAGTAACCGAGTTTAAGGATAACAAGGTTTACTATGAGAAGGATGGAAAACAGGAAGTTATTGAAGCTGATACAGTAGCTATAGCTGTAGGATACCGTTCAAATACCTCCCTATATGAAGCTATCAACGGTAAGGTGGATTGTTCCATAGTTGGCGACGCCGAAGTGCCGGATAATATTCTGAAGGCAGTCCACCACGGATTCAACTCCGTTCGCTGCATCTAAAAAATACAAGAATTCCACGAGAACAAGACAGGGCAGTTGAAAAACTGCCCTGTTGTTTACACTGAGAAATATTCTGTACACTTTGCTCCACTTCTTATTTAAAATATAACGAAATTATTAAAATGATAAAACCTTTGTTAATTCGAAAATAAATAGTGCCCAAACATTTTTATTCCCCGTCTAATTCTGATAGAATGGGTGTAGTGATTTTTCCCGGGCCTATATTTAAATACTACATAGTGGACAACCTGAATCACATATATATAGAAGCAACACCCTTACTATCAGCCATGGGGGATATAAATATGAATCGAACTGAAAAGAAAAGATATATTCAGAAGCAGCGGCACCGGCTTATTCGTTTTGTTATTAAGATGACAGCCGTGTTTATTATTATAAATTTTACGCTGCCATTTTATGGAGGCGCAACCACTTCGGCACTAGGATATTTACCATTTGTAGAGCATAGGGAAAACCAGCCGGCATGGGGCAAAGAAAATTCAAGTCCAAATTTTCAGGAAGTTGCATCATCTGATGCAGAAATGCTGCCTGTCATAGAACCGGATCCCACTCCTTCACCCAAACCAAGCCTTGCGCCGACTCCCACACCTGCTGCAACAGAGTCCCCTGTTTTCACTGGGGAACCATCTTCTTCTCCATCTTCAACTCCATCTTCGACACCGGAAGCTGCCAATACACCGGAACCTGGAGAAGAGGAGGACAGCGGCGAAGGACCCTTTATGACTCCCGCAGAAGCAGGT
>JAAZHD010000592.1 GCA_012510895.1 Clostridiales bacterium | reverse complement strand
GTAGGTATAAAAACCCTACTATCTGCAATAAAGAAAATTTACTACAGCTTCATGGAGCACTAACAAATTCACACATATTTGCATCAGATTTTGAAGACAGCAAAAAATTCATAACAGGCGGTACACTGGTATGCCTTGATCCCCCATATCGACCATTAAATAAAACATCAAATTTTACAAGTTATGATAAAAACGATTTTACCGATGAGGATCAAATCAGGCTATCTGATTTTTACAAAGAAATGGATAAAAAGGGTGCCTTTTTGATTTTAAGCAACTCCGATCCTAAAAATGTAGACATAAATGATGATTTTTTTGATCATCTTTATGCCAATTATAAAATAGAACGGGTAAATGCTAAAAGGTCTATTAATTGTGATGGTGCAAAACGGGGGAATATTACAGAGCTGCTTATAAGAAATTATGATTGAGTGCGGGGGTCTTTACATGAACTCATTATATTTTAAAACACTAAAAGTTGACAGCCCTGAAGCTGTAATAAACAAGTTTTATGATACATTGATTGATACAAATAGAGGTTATAATTTTTATGTGGATTGGGATAAGGTTAAAAGACATGTAGAGAAATATAAAATTGAGTTTAACATATTAAATACCCTAATTGGAAGTGAAAATTTTGATTTTGATTTGAAAAAGATTTTGACGGAATATCCTCAGGTTCTCCCGGCAATTCCAATTTTGTTGGCGATAAGAGACAAGCAATTCAAAGTTGTTAAAGATTTTATAGATGATAATTCAGATACGATCACATACGATTTTAGAAAGAGAAAATTATCTTCTAAAGATATTGAAGCAATTATTAAGTTTTTTGAAAAAACTGGTTTAAAGCGATTCTTCCTTGAGATGTCATCAAAGAGTATACAGGATTATGCAACGGGTGTTGAAGTGGGCATGGATACAAATGCCAGAAAAAATAGAAGCGGCAGTGCAATGGAAATGGTTTTAAAGCCTATTATTGATGATATAATTGCAAAACAAAAATCTTCATATACAATTTTGTTTCAAAAGCAATTTAAATATCATGAGGATAATTTTAACATTAAAGTAAACTCTTCTATAAGAAACAGAAAGGCAGACTTTATCATTGTTAAGGATAAATGCAAAGTGATTAATATTGAAGTAAACTTTTTTTCCGGCTCCGGTTCAAAACCTCAGGAAATAGTGGATTCGTACATAGAAAGACAAAATGAATTGCGAGAGAATGGTTTCCGATTTATTTGGATAACTGACGGTATTGGTTGGAGAGAACAGAAAAACCAGATAGAAAAAGGGTTTGTAAAAATAGATTATTTATTGAACCTTCACTTTGTTCACGCGGGATTATTGGAGGAATTCTTATGGAGGATATAAATTTTAAAAAAGAGATTACAACTGTTTGGTCCTTTCCCGATAGAGGGAAATGGAAAACGCATAGTGGAAACTATCGAGGTAATTTTGCACCACAGATACCCAGAAACCTTATATTAAGATATTCTCAAGAAGGGGACACCGTGTTAGATCCAATGGTGGGAAGCGGGACAACTCTCATAGAAACCAAGATATTAAACAGACGAGGTATGGGACTTGATATAAATCCAGCAGCTGTTGAAATTACAAAGAAAAACCTCGAATTTGAAGGCAATTACAAATATAAGCAGTATGTAAAAACAGGCGACATAAGAAACTTGAGTGGAATAAGCGATTCAAGCATTGACCTTATAATAACCCATCCTCCGTACTTAAATATAATTAAATATTCAAAAGGCATTGATGGAGATCTATCGAATATTTCCGGAGTAAAAAAGTTTTGTGATGAGCTGGAAAAAGGAGTTAAAGAACTGTATCGAGTGTTAAAAGAAGACAAATATTGCGGGATATTGATAGGTGATACAAGAAAAAGTCGCCACTATGTGCCTCTATCATTTTATGTAATGAACCTTTTCTTGAGAAACGGATTTGTCTTAAAGGAGGATATTATAAAAGTTCAACATAATTGCAAATCCACACCATACTGGGAAAGACAAGTTGAAAAATACAACTTTTATCTCATTATGCATGAGCATTTGTTTGTTTTCAGAAAACCTAAAAAAGAAGAGGATTTAAGCAGAATTAGATACAGTATGGGTTTGTAAAGCAGCTTTTACAAAGCAGATACCACCCTTAAGTGATTTGGATAAATATTTAATAAATTGAAGGCAAAAAGCCATCTATTAATTTTATAGCCCATACGGGCTGTAGTGTGCATGAAATTTATAACCGCATTGTTGCGGTTTTTTTGATTTTTT
>JAAZHD010000605.1 GCA_012510895.1 Clostridiales bacterium | reverse complement strand
TATTTTAAAAAAGCATCAAGTTTCATTTATAGATGGATGTTGGGTTCAAAAAGCGCTTGAATATTATAAGCTATCTGTAACAACTATGGGCAGAGGCATAAAAGATGATCCGGATTTCTTTTTTGGGATAGGTGCTGTAGCGTATAAAGCATGTAAAAGTTTCATTTGTCGGACAGGTTATAAAGCATAGAAATTTAACATACTTATCAGTATAACCGAATCACTTGGAGGCGGTATAATGCTAAGGCATTGGAAGATGGAAAGTAAATTACATGTTCAAAATAATATCGCGCTATATCTGATAATACTATTCGCAATATTAACAGGCATTGCCTCTGGTTTGTTTACGGCAAGTTCCATGTCTGGAATACAAAAATCTGCTTTAGGATCATTTTTGGAAACCTTTTTTCAACAATATACTATTTTACCGTTTGATAAAACCTCAGTTTTTCTAAAGTCATTGTGGCAAAATATACAGAGCGTCTTTCTTATTTGGTTATCAGGATTATTTGTATTTGGCATACCTTTTATAATATTGATTGTCGGAATGCGAAGTTTTTTTATTAGTTTTGCTATTAGCTTTATTATAGGCCATTACTATTTTGGAGGACTTCTTTTTACATTATTATGCATTCTACCACAAACATTAATCTATTTATTATGTTATTTGATAATTGGTACACTTGCTATGGAGAATGCTTTGAAAAGATTAAAAAACCGAAAATTTTATCATTTTCGAGAACAGAAAAACCGGATTTATGTAATCTATACTTTAAAAATTTTGATTGTTTTTTTTCTATTAACCTTTGGAAACGTTATTGAAGCATTTATAAGTCCAGTATTCTTTGGATTGTTTCGATGGGTATTTAGCTGATAACAAAACAAATGCCTTTATCTGAACATTAATAGAAATATATAGATTCGAAGAGGATTCATATCGCCAATGTTGAATTATAATAAATATAATAGCCCTGTTTTTTGGTAACTTAAAGGAGGTACTATCTACATGAGTTTTTATTTAGAAGAGTATACTTTTTTTTTGAAATCAAAAAAGGACTTATCTGCTCAGACGATAGATTCATACTTATGTGATATAAAACAGTACATAGATTTTGTGCAAGAAAAAGGTATTTCACATGTACAACTTACCTCGAATGCATCTATAATATCATATATGGTTTATCTTGAGGAAAATGCAGGATCTAGTTCAACTATACATCGAAAGCTATCCTCTTTAAGAGGATATTATAATTATTTGTTACTAAATCGAATGATAGACAAAAATCCAATGGTCAGATTAGAGCCACCGAAAACTCAAAAAAGAATACCTGAAATTCTCACTCATAATGAAGTTGAGCTTCTATTAAATCAACCTGACGGAGAAGATGCCAGGTCCATAAGAGATAAAGCAATGTTAGAGCTACTATATGCTACCGGCATGCGTGTATCAGAACTGATTTCACTTGATATAAATAATATCAACATAGAAAAAAAATATCTTGAGAAAGTAGGGTTAGCTTCTAGAAAAAGAACTGTACCTATTCCTTCCAGGGCTTTTTATCATTTAGAAAAATATATGTACAATTCTAGAATTAAATTATTAGGCAAAAAAAGAGAAGAAGCTTTGTTTGTAAACTCACATGGGAAAAGAATGACTCGCCAAGGCCTTTGGAAGATTCTAAAGCAGTATAAAAAAAAGGCTAGTATTAATAAAGATATTACTCCTCAAACGTTGCGCCATTCATTTGCTGTTCATAGTGTAAAGAGAGGAATTGACATATGTTATATCCAAAAAATCCTGGGACATTCTGATATATCAACGACACAAAAATATAATCTCTATTAGCATAATAAAACTATTATTGTTTATTGTATTTATTGAAAAATTAAAGAAATGAGGGAATTTCATAACTACACTTTTTTCGATGACACGAAGGAGTGTATCCTTAAGTGCTGAAATAAAACAACTATTTTCATATATGCCAATAAAGAATTTGTTACCTTCAGCACGTATTATCC
>JAAZHD010000591.1 GCA_012510895.1 Clostridiales bacterium | reverse complement strand
GGATCGGAATGAGGTTCACCATTAACACCGTTACCGCAAAGATGCCAGCCGCGAATTCTAAATGGTGATTTATCATGATAATCATACCGTATCAGCTCTATTGTCGGCATAGGATCATACAGAGTTCCCAAATCAATGGAACGGGTCCATAATACTCCCAGATTGGATTCAATAAAATCATAGACTCCGTTTAATGTGCCGTCTGCATTGGTTCCGAATATATAGACGGTATTACCAGTCAAGCGCACAGCAAAACCGTCGCTGTCACCTATAAAGTTGACATCTTCATCATACAACAGGGCCAAATCAGGATAGCTGTCCGTTGCGGCAATGAATATAACTGCTCCGTCGTTGCCGATATTATTAAAATCAGGGGGTGAAATCTCCGGCTTATCGCCCAAAGAAGGCGGTACTATCGTTCCATTGCCTACACCATCAGGCAGGGTTTTAACTGAAGGTTTAGAAGTTATTGTAGAGTCTACAGGCTCGGTTGCTTCACCAAGATCATGTAATGTTATGTTATCTACATAAAGATAACCCTTTGAACCGGGCACAAAGAAATCCGGCCAATAACTTCCGTTAAAAATTTCATCATCAGGTGATACAAACAGCATCTCATAGCGCATCCATTCCTCTGTTGGCGTTACTTTCATCTGTATTATCGGCAAACCCTGGCCGAGAGGGAATGGTGTTAAATCAAACCTAATGCGTCCATCGGCATCCTCACCGGAACGCTTGGCATCAAAGCCTAATCTATAAACATGATTCTTTTGTACACTCAATCCGCTCTGATAAGGATGTCTGTTATCAGCTTCCTTGGCAGCCATATCCACATAAAGTACATAATCACCGTCTATTGCATCGTCATACTTTATTCTTCTGCTGCCGGATTCATAAATCCAAGCACTATCTTCCTCAAAACTACCGTTGCGAACGATATTCGGAAGAGGATCCGAGGGCTTTACATAACCTTCTATTTTACCAAGTTCTCTCAAAACAAAGTCGTCCAGCCATATAGTGCCGTCCCCAACCAGATATATATTATACCAGGAAAAAGAATAATCCGGGTTAAGTTCAGGATCAACATAAAAAGCCATAGTGTATTTTTCCCAAGTATCTGTAAGTTCAAATATTTCCTCAGTAGCTCTTAGAAGGTTGACACTTTCATCTAATTCTGTGATTCTCATCCTGACACCGGCTAGAGAATCAGAAGATCTCTTGGCCCAGAAAGATAGTTCATAGGCATAACCGGATCGAACCGGAAAACGTATATTATAACCGGAATCAGCCCCGTGATTCCCCGAAAACTTTATAGATTTATTACCGCTGTGAGCTTCACTGGTATCCGGGAAGAAACTGGCTGTTTGCCACCAAGGCGTGAAAGAGTCATTCTCTATTCCCGGGTTTTGCAGCAAGTTCGGTTCCAGATATTCCACTGTTATTACCTGGCTGCTTACGACTGCGTCACCTTTTTTCAATTCAATTGTGATAGGATGAGAGCCATATTTTACATCCTCATCTATAGTTATCAAACCATATACGATGGCTTGAGAATTCGGCGGAAGCTCTATCTGCCCCTTCTCCCGGCCGTCTTCGCCACGAATTTCTATAGTCGGTGCTCCATCTGTGGCTATATTGGGGGACAAGGTCAGTATCTCTGTATTGCTCGTTGTATTGCTTACAGTAACATAAAATGGATGATATCCAATCTCGGATGTGGAAATCTTAGACAGACTTAAAGTCATGCTGATGACCTGAACGCCAGGTTCACCGCGAATAATCGGAACACTTGCACCGCTGACCAGCTTTATGTGATCATGAAGTTCTTGCGCCGCATAAGTTTCCTTTTACGAAGCGTTAGCAGGAATCATTATCGTGCTGTTTGCCTGACCATTTGTAGTTAAATATACTCCGCTCCGAGCCGCAGCATACTCAAATGTCTCAGCTGCCTGAACTGATGGAAAAGGAATAAATAAGAATAACAAACAGCAAATAAGCAGTAAGGCACAAATACGTTCAAAAGCATTTTTACTTTTTCTTCTTTTTACGAAGACTGCATTCCTCTCATTTGGTCTTGTTGGACTTGGACTGAACATGCTTTTCCTCCCTCGTTTGTGTACTGTAATACGAAATGTATCTTTTTGTTACCTGTCCATACTTTACAGGAATACCCTTGAAAAAGAAAGCCACCCCCTTAAGCTATTTTATTCTTTTGTAACAGCCTTCCAACTCAAAACCGATATAAGCTGCTTATAAAGACATAGAAATTCCTATGAAGCATCATTAAAGACAGTATAATTATTGGCACAAACTTCAGAATTGGGTATACGTTAACTTTGTTATCATATCCTAAAATATATAATTAATGGCTCTGCACCATATTAATTACAATGGTTTGCACAAGTCGTTGAAAAGATTTTTATGAACATT
>JAAZHD010000590.1 GCA_012510895.1 Clostridiales bacterium | reverse complement strand
CCTCTGGGTAAGGCAACCGATACAGAAGGGTTGAAAAAGGTTGCCGTGGTAGGCGGCGGTGTCGGCAGCGCCATAGCATATCCGATAGCCAAGAAGCTTTATGAACAAGGCTGTGAAGTCCATTCAGTTGTCGGATTCAGAAATAGGGATCTGGTCATTCTTGAAGATGAATTCAGGCAGGTCAGCCATAAACTGATGCTGATGACGGATGACGGCAGCTGGGGTGAAAAGGGCTTGGTCACCGACGCTCTCGGGAAGCTTTTGGACAGCGGCGAAAAATATGACAGGGTATTCGCCATCGGCCCCCTGGTAATGATGAAATACGTCAGCTTGCTGACAAAGGAATATGGGGTTAAGACCACTGTAAGCATGAATCCTGTCATGATTGACGGAACCGGTATGTGCGGCGGATGCCGTCTGACCGCAGGCGGAAAAACAAAGTTCGCCTGCGTAGACGGGCCTGATTTTGACGGCCATGAAGTAGACTTTGATGAAGCTATAGCTCGTTCAAATATGTATAAATCCTTTGAAAGACAAGCTTATGAAGAAACATGCAAACTGTTTGAGGAGGCAGATTAATATGGCAAAGAGAAACATGTCACCAAAGAAGAATGAAATGCCGGCACAGGATCCGGAAATAAGAATCAAAAACTTTGATGAGGTAGCCCTTGGATATACAGCAGAGCAGGCTGTAGATGAAGCAAAACGCTGCCTGGACTGCAAGCATAAACCATGTGTGGCAGGCTGCCCTGTGGCAATAAACATTCCGGCATTTATTCAGGAGACTGCAAAAGGCAATTTTGAAAAGGCATATGAAATCATAAGCGAGTCCAGCTCTTTGCCTGCAGTATGCGGCAGAGTCTGCCCCCAGGAAACTCAGTGTGAAGCGAAATGTGTTCGCGGTATTAAGGGGGAACCCGTAGGAATAGGCAGACTGGAACGCTTTGTGGCCGATTATCATATAAAGAACAATAAAGATAAGATTGAAAAACCAAAGCCCAATAATCATAAGGTTGCAGTTATAGGATCAGGACCTGCCGGCCTTACCTGTGCAGGTGATCTTGCGAAAAAAGGATATTCCGTAACCATTTTTGAAGCATTGCATATGCCTGGCGGTGTGCTGGTTTACGGTATACCTGAGTTTCGTCTTCCCATGGAAATAGTACAGACGGAGATTAACGCCCTTAAGGAACTCGGGGTGGAAATTGCCACCAATATGGTTATCGGCAAAGTCTTGTCCATTGACGAACTCCTTAATGAACATGGCTTTGAAGCGGTTTTCATCGGTACCGGTGCAGGGCTTCCGAAATTCATGAGAATACCAGGTGAGAACCTTAATGGTGTATACTCTGCCAATGAGTTTCTGACCCGTGTAAATTTGATGAAAGCTTACGAGCCCGGCAGCAGCACGCCTGTTCATGTTGGCAAGAATGTGGTTGTAGTAGGCGGCGGATACGTGGCTATGGATGCTGCAAGGTGCGCAAGGCGTCTGGGAGCCGAGGTCACTATTGTGTACAGGCGTACAGAAAAAGAATTGCCGGCCAGGGTTGAAGAGGTTGAGCACGCCAAGGAAGAGGGAATTGAATTTAAATTCCTGACCAATCCGGTTGCCATTATAGGTGACGGGAATGGCTGGACTAAAAAGATCAGATGTCAGAGAATGGAGCTGAGCGAACCGGATGAATCCGGGAGAGCAAGGCCTGTACCCATACCTGACAGCGAATATGATATTGAAACCGACTGCGTAATTATGGCTATCGGCACATCTCCCAATCCTCTGATTAAATCAACGACAGAAGGACTGGAGACAGAAAACTGGGGCGGAATAATTGTAGACAAGGCTACCGGCCGGACCAGCCGTGAAGGCGTTTTTGCAGGCGGTGATGCCGTTACCGGAGCCGCAACAGTTATTGAGGCAATGGGTGCAGGGAAGGTTGCTGCAGCCGCAATTGACAAGTATATTATGGAAAAAGAGAAAAAATAACAAAACGTCTTAAGTATAGATGAGAATGTCGGATTATGTTAGAATATAAAATTAGAATATAAAAAGTGAAAAAATATATACTAAAATACATTTTGAGGAAGTGTCTCAATGAAACGATACGAAGATCAGCAGTGGAAGCAAAGCATGAAGCTTAGATTGGATTTTAATAATATGATGTCCGACGTGATAGGGGAAGAACAGGGCATTTCGAAAAGCGCCATTGATGCCATGGCAGACCAGCTTAATGCAGCTGCCAAAGCCATGGAAAGAAAAAGGGCAGAAGGCAGGATGGCATGGAGGGATTTACCCTGGAACCAAAAAGAAATAGTTGCAGATATCCTAAAAACCGCTGCCGAAATAAAGGAAAGGTTTGAAACCTTTGTTGTACTTGGTATAGGCGGTTCTGCCCTGGGTCCTATTGCAGTGCAGCAGGCATTGAATCATCTGCACTATAATGAGCTTTCCAGGGAGAAAAGGGGCGGCTTTCCGAAACTGTATGTGGTCGATAATGTGGATCCGGAACGGATGCAGGCCTTGTTTGATG
>JAAZHD010000070.1 GCA_012510895.1 Clostridiales bacterium | reverse complement strand
TGCGGCTTTAACAATGCCCAAACCTTATCTGATATATCATGCCGATGGTATGCCGCTTGCTCCATAGAGAAAACCTCCTATGCGTTTTCTCTATTATATCATAATTCTCGTGTAGACACTATCTAGAAAACTGTTTATACTGTTTCAAATATATCCCGGGCTTTTTTCAGCATATCCGGAATGTCAAGTTTGTATTCGCACCATTCAAGACACAGTCCGCATTCAATGCAGTCTTCCACTCTGAGCCCTTTATCTGTGTAAAGCTTGAATAATTCCGATGTATCCTTATTGAGCTTTTCTCCGACTGTATAACGGGAATACAATGAAAGCACCCCCGGAAAGTCAACTCCCTGCGGACAGCTGAACTTCTCCAGACAATGCATGCATTCACGGCAGATTCCATCCATATCTGCAGCTATCACATCAGCTTCAGATTTATATTTCTCAATCTCCCGGATACTGAGCCTGTTCCCTAAAGCTGTTTCAATATCCTGCCGGAACTCTTCCACACTCTTTGCCCCGGCATCAACCGTGGAGATGAACGGATTAGACAAACAGAAATTGAGCATAGTCGGATAGTCTATAGAAATCATATCTTTAAGCATTTTATAAATCGGAACCATTATGGTGCCATTGAAGGCTTTCATATTAACAATGCCCACATCTTTGTTATAGGCATATTCCAGCAGATTAATTGCTCCGTCTTCACCCAGGCTGCGGTTAAAAATGTTATACGGTAATTCGGCAACATCAAATATACCGGTATCCAGCGCCTCTTTAATTTCTGCCGCATTGGCATAGTGGCTGGAAAATCCGATGTAATTTATGAGCCCTTCCTTCTTGCTTTCCTGAGCCAGATCCAGAACACCGGATTCTTTCATCGTTTTCCACCTGGTGTCATTGAGCCCGTGGAAAAAGTAGACCAGCTTAATATCATTACCGCCTATTTTCAAGCTGCCCTTCCCCTCTACACCCAATTTGGAAAGGCTTTCAAAAAGGTCAGTTTTATAATCTTCCGGTACATACCCATGACCTTTGGTAATAATCACGATGGGTTCTTTCAAATCAGTTCTTCTGCGTATAGCATTGCCTACCAGAACTTCGCTTTCCACCATCTGCCCTTGCTTGTTTTCTCCGTTATAGGTTCTGGCTGTATCAATCAGGTTAATGCCCTGATCCAATACATAGTCCAATAATTCATATGACTCCTCTATGAAATTCATTAACCTTAAATTCATGGCGCCGAAACTGAGTTCAGTAACATACAGTCCTGTTTTTCCCAGTCTCCGTCTGTTGATGCCGCTTTTCATACACATCACCTCAACTTGGAATCGCATTCACTAAGCTCTTTGATTTCTGTATCATTTGTCGTAGGTAAACCAGGCAGTTGCACTGCAATCCTTATCTACTGATACCCTTACCCAATGTGCGTTAAATCCTTTGGGAAACACATGTTCAAAAACTTTTCCGGACTTTACTGTGAATTTATCGTATACGCTCCATGTGTCATCTGCCATAAAATCAATCTCAATAGTAAATACAATGTTTTCTTTGCTGTCATGAGAAAGACTTACGGTTTTTTTACTGTAACCGGTCATAAGATAAGGATCAGACGGCTCATTTGCCTTCATGGCCGTATTCAGGCACGGCCCCCCTTGTCCGAAAGGTGCGCCCAGCTTCCATAAATCATCCACATTTCCAAACCACAAGCCGGTTTTTTTATCCTCTGAAATTACATAATGATCATCCTCAGCTGCATCAGCCAGATTTCCTGACAGCACCAACATGCCTCTCCAGGACGCAAAATCATATATTTTGCGATTGTGAGTGCAAATAGGCTTTATTTTTGCCAATCCGCCGGAAGCCTCCCTTGGCACTTCATAGAAGCTGCCGCCTGCGTTCATGAGATAGCGTTCTGTCACAACTTCACGTATAGTGCGATAACCATCATTCTCAAACCGGCTGATTTCGCGGGCAGCTTTTGGCAAGCGATATCTTTTTCCGTTTTCGTACATGACAACCATAGAAGCAGTTTCAGCCCGGATAATAACTGAAATGAGATCATCTTTATAATCCTTTTGTACTTTATATTTACTGCGAATATCATTCTCCAGAGAGATTATCTCAGAAGTCCTGTCAGGCTTCTTAATAACAATATCTTCTCCCACTTCATAATAACCGGACCCGGTAACATTTCCGGAAGAATCCACATAATCAGCTGCAAATGCAAGAGTTAAGTTATCATCATTTTTCGGATGAAGAATGCCTCTGGTGTAGGCTTGATCTGCATCAGCCGATGCCAAACTTCTGAACATGCCTGTATCATAATTTTTTATATCATTTGAATAATGGAAATAAGCCGTAACGGATTCTGCATCCTTATCAGCAATCAAACGCAGCCATTCGGCCGTCAGATTTTCAGGCAAAATATAATATTTATATCCTGAAGCCTCTACAGTTATTTCTGCATACTCTTCCCAATTTCCGATACCCTTTTTGTCAACCTCAAGCTTGAATTTTACAGGTGTCGGACTGTCATGTTTTATATGCAGAACGCGGCTTGTAAATCCGCTGCATAAGAATGGTTCAGACGATTGATTGGCTTTAACGCTGTCATTGTACCAAACACCGCCCCAGCCTGCAGGTGTTCCCAGTTCATACAAATCTTCAAACTTTGTAAACCACAAATTAGACTGTGAGCGGCCTAAATATGGATTTCCCATTACAGAAGCATCATCAGCAGCTATGACCAGGGTGCCGTTCCAATCGGTAAAATCAACAATCATCTTATGATACCGTGAAATGGGACGAATGCCTGCAGTGTTGCCTTTACTGAAAGTATCAGGAAATTCAAACAGCATGCCATGCATGGTCATAAGCAGTTTTTCCCTTCCGATACTGCGTATCCGCGGCCATTCCGTATAGAATCCGTGATCCGCATCATGGGTATAGCTTCCTTTGGGAAGCCTGAATCTGATCCACTCACCGCCATCACATATACTTACTATTACGGATTTTTCATCCCAGCCCAATGACCAGAGAGGGGCCTTATCATCAGGTGCCCCGTATATACTGCCAACGCTTGTTATCTCCGTATACTTGTTTCTATCAACAACTGTCCAGCTTTCAGGCTTTTTGGGATCTCCTTTGCCGTCCCACTCAATCAATACGCCGCCTCTGCCATTATTTGAATATACAAAACGTCCCTGTCCTGTATAGGCCCCCTTGCCATGTTTACCCGGCAGCATTTCCTTACCCCTGAGAGAATAGTTTTTATCACTAAGCAATTCCCTGACTTCAAGAGTATGCACATTTACCTCATACAATCCTTCTTCCATGGTAGCGAGATAAAGCTTGTTTTCAGGATCCGTCAGATGTCTTGCTGCAGCAGTCAGCCTTCCCTGGAGAACCTGCGGTGAAATCACCCGCACATTGTCCTTGTCATCGATAAAATACAAGCCAATATTCAACTGATTTGACTCTTTGTGTATCATTCTGTTTGCATGGGTTCCGCCGACGCTTGCCGGATGAATCTTCACATTCAGGTTTTTGTCCAGACAGTATAATTTATCATCACTGCCCGAAGGTTTGTGTGCAGGATAAGTTATATACCATAGTTTGTCGTTCCAGCAGACTATTGCGCCGATTCCGCTTTCAGTGATATCGCCGTTTGTTACAACCAAATGCGGATATATTCCGCTGAAGTTTTTGTATTTCTTTACAGTTGAATCATTCATCAGTTTTATAACCCCCTCGCCTATATCTTCCTTTGCCAGCGTTTGTCTTCCTTTACACCCGGTTTTTACAGCCGGCAAAGCAACGCAGGTCATCGATGTCAAAATACTTCAGCATGCCGGGCATCAGCAAGGATTTTATATTATGGTTGTTGTAATATTTTCTTTCAGCAATGTATCTGATACTTTTTAGCGGTTCATACTCATCCACGAATTGAATTCTGTCGTCTATAAGCTTAGCCATAAGGGCATATAAATTGTATTTTCCTTTTGTTATAATTCCAAATTCAGTATCTTCTCCAATAATCTTTTCCAGCGCGTCCAATGCACGGCATATTCCTCTTACCCGCATTGCCACAACATTGTCGCCGTTTACCAACAGATTATTGGCAAAGTTTGAAAATTTGGTATGGAAATAATCCGGTTCATACTCTTTGTAATAATCGTTACTGAGGGAACCGGTTCCTACAAGATCAACTACAAGTACTCCATATCCTTTTTCGCAGTATTCCATAACCAGATCCAGATTGCAATGCAACATAGAAACCCCGCCTTCCCAGGCAGCGATTATTACCTTATCGGGTTTTTGTCCGGGAGTTTTAAGAAGTGCTCCGAAATTAAGAATGCCTTCCTGCTGGAACCATGTAAAAAGCTCCATATTGAGATTTAGCACACTGTTTTGTTTATATGACCGTTTAATATATAAGGGATACGATTCGTAATTATAAACCTGTTCATATATAAACTTCCTGGCATTCTCGCGCCGTTCTTCATAAGATAATCTGCTGTTTTCACGATCAATGGATTTAAGCTCATCTATTACAAAATCATGTATTATTCTTGAATTGAGTGACTTGACAACATTGCCTGTCTTTGTTGCATACAGATCCTCGGGATTGCTGACCGATATGCTTTCCATATATTCTCTCGGCTGCCCTTTCAATGCACGGGAAAAGAAATCTGCTGCGGCATTGGCCAGATTCCACGTATAGGCATGCAGCGAAGCGTCAATGGCTATCTCCAGGGCATCTCCCTTATTAAAAATCTCCCATAAAGGTCTTGCCTTTGCTAAGGTGCGTTCTGTGCCCTCCAGGGGGAAAAAGTCGGAATCATCGGCTAAAATCATAACAGGCTTAGGCGCCATGCATGCCAGGATATCGGCATGGTCAAAACCGTCTGCCGCCATACACGGCCATATCTGTTCAATATCCTGGGGAGCCCGTGAATACATAATAGCCTCTCTGTCAGTTATAAAAGTTCCGGGTGCTGCAGCCGCAATTTTTTCGGGCACTGCCATCATAAGCATGGATGTTTGTGTTCCTCCGCCGCTGGATCCGGTTACCCCTATCCTTTTTTCATCCACGTCCGGACGGCTTGCCAGATAATCCAAAGCACAAATACCATCATAAACAAAATATCTGGTTATAGTAATTCCAGTTAAAAGACATTGAATACCTGCATATTCATGCTCGTGGGTGCTTGGGTTTACTGCATATTCAGTTTGGTTTTCCTCTATATAGGTAATCCTCTCCCCCTGTCCGATTGGATCCAGGCCCATGACAACGAACCCGGCTTTTGCAATGCACCTCTGAACTCTCTGGTAAACCTCATACATTCTGCCGAGAGCAGAGTGACCGCACACCATCAAAACTGCGGGCAGAATGCCTTCTGCATCTTCAGGCTTGTATACATTTGCAGCAGCATAATAACCGGGAAGGGTTTCCAAAATAAGATTCTCGCAGATCAGGCCTTCCACCACATGAGTCTTGGTAACTACGGCTTTTACTTCTCCTTTTGGGGGCAGCCCGCCTATAGCACGCATAAACGAATTTTTTACTTCTAAGCGGTATTTTTCCAGATCTTCAGCAGTTTTAATATTTGCCCGCCTTGCGTCGCCTTTTGAAAGGTTTTTCTTTGTAAGATTGTCTATGTAAGATTCCAACAGATTTTTATTATAGGCAACAATACTGTTTATACCCAGCTTATTCAATTCAGCGGTATTCATTTTTCCCATCCTTCCATGCTTTAAACTCATTACCCTTGATTTACAAACTCATTCATGACCGGCCAGGCTTCATCCGCATAAAAACGATGGCCGCCTTCTCCTACAACCAGCTTGCAGCGGCCGTCGGCGCCGGCTGCTTTGTACAGGGATTGGGCCAGTTCATAACTTTCTATAACGCCGTTAATGGGGAAAATCTTGTCTTCTTTACCTGCTACTATCACCAAAGCTCTGGGTGCTATTAGACCGGCAAGGTCACCCATTTCAAAATACTTGCGTATATGGGGCACATAATTGCATGAACAGTGGTGCATGGCTGCTATGGAATCCTTGTATGTGCATACTGCACAGCTTGGCATAACATACTTGATTCTGGGTTCCAGACATCCGGCATAGAATGTGGCTGTACCGCCTCCGGAGTTACCCATGCAAATTATTTTATCCATGTCAACCTGGGGGAAGTATTTATCCAGAACATCTATTGCCCTTTGAATGTCCCAGACCCTTTCTCCGATTGTTGTTCTACCAATAAGAAGGGCAGTCATGGTTGAATTGTAACAGTTGGGACCTTCTTCCGTACCGCCGCATTCCCCGAAATTACGCTGTTCAATTGTCAGGGCGCAATAGCCTTCTTTTATTGCCCTAACTGCAAAATCCCTGTCTCCCCCGCTGATGGTTTCTTCATCTCCCGGATATTTGGGCCTTCCCAGTGAAATATGCATGCCTGTGGAATGCCCCTGCAGACAGATAACAACAGGTATGGGTTCTTTTTTGCCATCAGGTATCCAAAGATGACATGGAACATAATATCCTTCTTCACTCTGGAATTTAAAACGAATCTCTTTAAAACCCTCATGCTGCTTTTCGTATTCTATAACCATCCTGTCCTCACACTTTTCATATGGAAGACCGAGCAGTTCCTTTAATTTTTCAGCAGCACGGGCCTGCCAGCTCTTAAAATCCTCTTTTTCGTCGTATCTCATGCTTGGTTGAATGGCTGCCAGTAATTTCTGATTATGGTCAAACGGCATCTGATTCATTTTTCATCATCCCTTCATAGTTTATCTCATATGAAATATTATTTCGCACAGCGCCTGGCGATTTCCCGATTAATTCGGTTTCTCAGAGAAATCAGATAATAATCGGATTTAGGATAGGTATCAAATGTAATGGGCTCAGACAGATCGCCTTCAATTATTTCCATCACATACTCTTTATCGGTCAGGCTC
>JAAZHD010000069.1 GCA_012510895.1 Clostridiales bacterium | reverse complement strand
CTTTTATGGTTGATCAATATGAAGATGACGCGGATGTATTTAATGCACTTATTCACTTTTCCGACAAAATAAAACAAGCCCATTTGTTTGATCGATTGCATGAACTAATGAGCACAGTGCAGAGTTTTGATTTAAATAGGATATACATCAAAGAAAAAGAAATAAACTCTGTCTCCCACCAACTTTTTGACGACTGGAGTTTCCTTACGAGATGTCTGCGTGAATGGAAAACTAAAACCGAAAACATTGACCTCAAAAAAAAGAAAAATATCGAATATCTTGAAAAATGGTTGAAATCAGAAGCGTTTTCCATTGCCGATTTAGACCAGGCAGTTTCATATGCAGAAGCGCAAAATAATGGGCAGGAGGCAATACAATTCCCCAGAATTATTGATTACTTATCAATGACCAACGAATTGATCAGTAATTTCAATACGATTGAGAACAAAGTGGCAACTTTAATAAATAAACGAAATACAATAACTAAGCTGCAGGAAGCTTCAGAAATTACCGCATTAATCAAGTCATATCTTGATTCTATTTTGAACATTTATCATCATATTAAGCCATTCAAGGTAGGAAGCGATCTTGAATTGGACATGGGCTTCTATGATGAATTTAATATTTTATATGACGTAATTTCAACTATCGTGCCTATTTATAACAAGGTTCGCAATTACGTGACGCGAAAACCCTACCGAGATGAAAAATACAGATTACATTTTGAAAAACCTACATTAGCAGACGGATGGGATAAGAATAAGGAAGAGGACAATAACTGTATTCTATTGTTCAAAGATGGCCTGTACTATCTTGCTATTATGAACGCGAAAAACAAACCAAAATTAGAAGACGGAATTACTAAAAATACAAACAACTGTTATAAAAAAATGGTCTATAAATTCTTTAAAGATGTTACTACCATGATTCCAAAATGCACTACGCAGCTGAAATCAGTTAAAAAGCACTTTGAATCAAATACCAGCGATTATATTATTGAAGAGGATACTTTTAGCGAATCTTTCCCTGTATCAAAAGAAATTTTTGATCTTAATAACGTTCTATATAACGGTAATAAAAAAATTCAAGATGCCTATTTAAAAGAAACAGGTGACACACAGGGCTATAAACATGCTCTGACGCAGTGGATTGAGTTTTGTCTTCGTTTTCATAAAACATACAAAAGTACAAAAGACTATGACTTCTCGGGAATAAGAAACGCTGCAGATTATACGAGGTTGTCCGATTTCTACAAAGATGTGAACCAAAGACTTTACCGCATAACATTTGAATATTTATCTTGTGAGGCTGTAGATAACTGGGTAAAAGAAGGCAAGTTGTTTCTGTTCCAAATCTACAACAAAGACTTTGCCCCCGGCGCAACGGGCCGGCCCAATCTCCATACCATGTATTGGGAGGGTTTATTCGACCCCAAAAATTTGGAGGATGTTGTCCTGAAACTTGACGGCCAGGCGGAGTTATTTTATCGAGAAGCAAGCATTTTTGTACCGTTCCGGCATAAAATCGGTGAAAAACTGGTTAATAAGAGAACAAAAGACGGACGGCCGATCCCTGATGAATTGTATAAGGAAATTTTTGATTATGTAAATGCCGATTGTAAACCTGATCTTAGTGAAAAGGCAAAAGCTTTGTTGCCTGACGTCGTAATTAAGAACGTATCCCACGAAATTATAAAAGACAGGAGATACACGGAGGATAAATTTTATTTCCATGTTCCCATTACAATCAACTTCAAAGCAGATGAGAGGCGAGGTGGAATTAACAATGAGGTACGGGCATTCCTTAAGAACAACTCCATAAATGTAATTGGAATCGATAGAGGCGAAAGGAACCTTTTGTATGCTACCGTAATTGATCCACAAGGGAACATACTGTTGCAGAAATCTTTTAATACCATAGTCAATATAGATTATGCAACAAAATTGCAACACCGTGAAAAAGCCAGAGATGATGCCAGAAAGAACTGGAATGCAATTGAAGGAATCAAGGATCTTAAAGAAGGGTACCTTTCACAGGTTATTCATGAAATCTCCCGCATGATAATTATGCATAATGCCGTAATTGCGTTGGAAGATCTTAATTCAGGTTTCGAACGTGGATGCTATAAAATAGAGAGGCAAGTATACCAGAAATTTGAGAAGATGTTAATAAATAAGCTGAATTACCTGTTCTTTAAAGATGAAGATCCCTTAAAACCGGGCGGGTTATTCAAAGGTTATCAGCTCACGGACAAATTTACCAGTTTCAAAGAGCTTGGTAAGCAGTGTGGTTTTTTATTTTATGTACCGGCCGCCTACACCTCTAAAATTGACCCCGTGACCGGTTTTGCCAATGTCTTTGATCTCAGAGATTTAACGAATGTTCAAAAGAAAAAAGAATTCTTTAACCAATTCGACTCAATACGATACATGCCTGATATGAATCTCTTCTGTTTCTCATTTAATTAAATAAACTTTAAAGAGCATAAAACCTGTTATAAAACCAAGTGGAGTGTATTTATTAACGGTAAATGAATCATCTGGGATCCGAAGTTAAAAACATATAAAGATATACACCCTACAGAAGAACTCTCAAAATTGTTCGATAAGTACGGCATATCTTATCAAAGCGGTGAAGAATTGAAAAATGCCATTGCTGAGATTGATGCAGTAAAAG
>JAAZHD010000589.1 GCA_012510895.1 Clostridiales bacterium | reverse complement strand
TACATATATTCCACTTTATTTTATACAAATTTTGCAATCCAATCAACAATTTTATTTCTCTGACATGTATTTTTTACCTACTAAGACCAAAGGCTAAAATGCAAATTCCTATACTATTAAATTAATCCAATAGTTCCGGTTACACCGGAACTATTGGATCAGATTGTTGTATTATTTTGCAATAAGCTATTTCTTTTGTTATTATCTTTCATAAAACTCTATGAAATCTATATAATTTAGTTGTCTTAATCTAACATACATTGCTTTTTCAGATACAGAATATTTAGTGGCTAAATGCCGTATTTGTTCAGATACATAATTAGTATCCTCATTATTTTTAAGTTCATTCATTTTACAGTACTGCTTCAGAGGTAAATAAGGCATTAGTATTGCACCTGCTAAAAAATTTGCCTGCCACTCGCAAGAAGTTTCGACTTTTTCAATTAGTTCCATATTAATATTTCTTTCCTGACAAGTTAAATAAGGCAATCTCTTCTTTTCCTTCGCAAGTTTCCTAATTATCTTGCTGTGCAATATCCAATGTGCGTATTCATGTGCCAAAGTAAATCGATAACGGTTTTTTAAAGCTGGCTCTAATAACGATTCATCTATAAATATAGTTTCTTCTTTACAAAATAATGTATAAGTTATTTTATTTTCTGAATCCCACAAATCAACATCCGTTTGACCACAAACTAACATACCATGAATACTTCTATCCATTGTTATATTAGCAGTTTTAATAATAAGTCCTTCATCTAAAACAATTTCATCAATTGGAACTGGCTGCATTTCAGTGTTAAGCGACTTATTAAATGTATTTAATATTTTTCTGGCATAACTTATATCAAGTATAGTTTTATCTATAAATGGAACAACTATTTTCTCTGATAACATTTAACCACCTACACACAACAATCAATGCCACTCTACAGGTAGATTTAAACTATGTTTAATCTCATTAAAAATGATATCAAATTTACCATCAAATATTTCATCATTTTCTTTACGAGAACCAATTATTTTCTCATAAATTCTATTGTTGAATATACTATCTGCTGTAAATCCAGTACGGTTTTCAGCATTTGCAACAAATATTTTTTTAATTTTATTTAGTTGTTTTTTTTGTACTGAATTAAAATTATATGTTTTAATAAAATTGTCATAACCTTGAGATATTCTTTCCCTTAAAGTTGGTATCTTCTTAATCCCAAAAGCTTGCAATAAAAAGTCCCATACTGAACCTTGAGGGAAATCATATATCTTTTGTAATTGAGACTCATCAAGATAAATATCAGGTTTCTTTACCCATTCATCTATATATTCAATTTCTTCTTCCGATGGCTGATAGTCATGTTCCTTAGTTACTTTTTCTTTAATAGAAATGATAACACTATCTTCTGTCTTATTAACTTGTTGTTCAAATATTTCTCTTGCTTTCTCAATTGGAATATTATCAACTACTTTATATTCTTCACCATGAATAAATACACGTTCAATCATTTGGCTTGGGTCTGCATTTTCAATAATAAAATACTCACCTTCAACACGACCACCTGACGTACCTGAGCCTACACTACCTTGTTGCCCAGTAACTACAACTTCATTAGGTTTTTTTGTACCTTTCCCGTCATCTTCCATTCTTTGGCATAAACCCACAAAGTCTAATACTCTAAAACTATATTTTCCACTTACTTTTGTATCTAACCTCGACCCTCTCCCAATCATTTGAATATACTTTCCAACAGATTCAGTCAATGCTGCAAATCCAATATATCTTACACAAGGAACATCTACCCCTGTACTCATAATATCCACAGAAGTAACTATGTATGGCTTTTGAAATGGTTTCTTAAATTGATTTTTTATAAATTCATTTGATTCAGAACTATTAGAAATTACAGTATGTGAATATTTTAGTCCATTATCAGAACCATCATCAAATAACTTATTTATAGCTTTTGACATCATAACACAGTGATTCTGACTTGCACAAAATAATATTAATTTCTCTCCAAATTGAGTGTTTTTCTTAATTTCTTCTGCGATACGATTACACCTTTCTTCAGATAAATACTTCTTTTCAAGTTGTTCTAACTTTAATCTTTGTTCCTGTGGCAGTTCAATTCTTTCACGAGAATCAGGGTCTAATACATAATCAAATAGTATCCCCTCATCCTCTGCCTCTTTTGTTAAATGTGTCTTTATTTCTAAAACATCATACGGTGCCAAAAATCCCTCATCAATACCCCTTTCCAAATCGAATTGATAATCAGGTTCATTTACCTCGCAACCAAACAATTTATATGTATCCGCGATTTCTAAGTCCTCAGGTGCGATATCCTTGCCTTTTTTGCTAACAGCAATTCTTGGTGTCGCAGTTAGCCCAATTTTGGGGCAATGAAAGTGGTCTAATACTAACTTTCTGTTTACTGATATTGACCTATGACATTCATCAACAATTATTAAGTCATAAAAACTGCTTGGAATCTTATCAAATATAATTTCTAATGTATCTATTACAACAATATGAATAGGGATATTAGTCTTTAATTTATAATTTGAAGTCTTAATCCAATCAGCATTGTAATATTTAGGTGATATAAGTGCAAACCCCTCTTCTAATGCTTGTTTTGCCAATATTCTTCTATCTACAACAAAAAGGATTCTCTTACATAAAGAACTATCCAATAATGCTTTTGTAAGAGCTACCATTGTTCTTGTCTTTCCCAATCCTGTTGCCATATGTACGAGCATTTTTTGTTTACCATCTCTAAGTTTATTAATTAGCGTATTTATGCATTCAGTTTGATAATATCTAACCTTATTTATATTTGGGTCATAACCGCCTGCAATAGTTGTATCAATTTCTATAGGTTTTGATGAACGTCGTACTTTCTCCTGATTAATTTTATCAATCATTTCATCATATGACATAAATTCACTTACAGGCTTAAATTCATCATCTAACCCCTGCCATGTAGTATCTAAAAATAACATTCTATCTTCAGATACCGCATATAAAAACCTGGGTTTAAGAACTTGCCTACCAATAAGCAACTGTCCTAAAGCTTTCTTCTCATCACTTAACTTATTCTCAATTATTGCAATTACTTCTTTTGAATAAGCATCAACGAGAGTAATATCAGGAGTTATATATTTTTTCCCAATATCAGCTTGTAAATGAGCAGGAATACTGTATGAATGCTGATAAAGAAGTGTATCATTTAAAACAAAGCCTAATTTTTCAAGTTGCTTAATAACTTTTAAATCAACGACGCTTGCTTCATTACCATTTATATTAGCCATATCTATTCCTCCTCACCCCATATTTTCTTAAGTTGTATTTTTAAATCAATCTCATATTGCTTCATAAGTTCTTCAATTTCTAATATTCGATTAAATTGTGTTTCACATTTTAATATTATTTTTTTCTGCTGTTCTAATGTATCAGGGATTGGTATTTTAATTTTTCTAATAGCATTAGCGTTGAACTGTGGTTGTGTTCCACCACCTACATACATTTCTTTTTGTCTAATATAGTCATCAGTCATTGTGTAGTACCAATAATACTTATTTAGAATAATCGAATTATCAAAGTTAAGCTTTATTAAGTATGATGCATAAATTGCTGGTTCTGAATCTGACCAATATAATGTCTTCCCGTATGTTGCCCCGGTTCTTGCTACTAATAAATCACCCTCATTTAAATAAAATCTTTTATCAACATTTTCATTAGGTGTAACATAAACTTTATCTTCAGATTTTAATAACCCACTACTACTTATATCTGTTATTCTTATATATCTATATTTGCCTTTTTCACTTGAGGAAGCTGTAAATCCATATTCTGGATTACATATTGTACCTAATTCTACTCTATTAAAATTATTTATATTATCAATATTTACTCTATGCTTCTCTAAAATATTTTTACATGAATCAATAATGCTTGTCATTGACTTAATTTTACTAATAATACAATGTTGAACATCAATAGCTGGTAAAGGTATTTCCCAATTACCCATATCCTCAAAAGTAAAATTCATCCTAACCCCACTACCAACATTGGCTTTGCTTATTACATAATCATTAAATTGTTTTGATTTAATAAGAATTTCAAGGTACTCTGGTAAAAGCTCATCTTCTTTAGTGCCAAAAACTACATAAGCACCACTTATAATTTGATTATCATAATCAAATTTATTAAGTCCTATTGAACCTACATTGACTCTATACGGATTATAACAGAATTCATTTTTCTTTACCTTATAATAACTTTGATTGGTTTCTTCTGGTTTAGCCTTCTCATTAAGGAATACCCCACTTTCATTAGATACCCCTAATGTACGCCACCTTATTTCTGGAAAAGCATTAGGCTTTACTTTTTCAGTATTTTCTATTAAGTAAGGTGCTAATTTCACCATAGGATACTTTGCTCCCATTTTAAATATAGCATCTATCTTTTTAAGCTTAGGATAGTGTTCCAATGCATCCTTTGATATGTAATTAGATACATATTCCCTTACAATATCTGCTTCTATTGCATTTGATAAATTAAACTTAGATAAAATGGAAAATGCTTCTCCTAATTCTGATGTGTATAATTCCATATATCTTTTATCTAATGTATCAATATCTTCGGGTTCTACATTTCCAATAAGCTTTTTCCATTCACTTAGTTGGGTATCATTCAGCGTAGAATGATAGGCTGCTGGATTGTATGAAAAGGAATAAGCCTTAGCTATTTTTTGCTCTATTTCCGCATCTATTTTGCTTCGCCATAGTTCTTCTGCTTGTTTTATTTCAAATTTCAACTCTTTTTCTGAAATTTCTTTTGATTCCACCTTTCTGAAAAGCGCAGAAGTCCTCTTTTCAATATCATTATGCTTTTTAATATAGTTAGCTTCTTCTACTTCTTCTCTAATTCTTTTTTTAATCCTTGGGTCTAAAGACTTAATCCAATTAGCATCAATTATAAATGAGTTCTGTTTCTCTGGTGGTGTAAGTCCTTTTTTTATATATGTATGATATATTTCTAATGCATCTACAAGTTGTGAATTGGATTTTGGTTTTCTATTTGTACCCATTGTATAACCATCATCATGAACTTGGTAAAACCAAGTTTTAGTTGTAGGACCACCTTTTTCAAATAATAATATTGAAGTTTTAGGACCTACTCCATTTTTACTTACAAACACTCCTTGTGGCAACCCAATTACAGCTTTTAGATTAGATTCATACAGTAGTTTTTCACGCAATACTTTTGCACTTGTTTGGTCCCATGTTAAAAATCCTTCTGAAACAATAACTGCACATCTGCCACCTTTTTTTAAACTATCAAGCATTAACTTCACAAATAATATTGTAGTTTCTTTTTCTGTACTAAATTCTTCCCATACATTTGGATATGAAGTCTGGTCTGTTTCTGCTCCGAATGGTGGATTTGCAAGTATAACAGTTTTGCTATCAGGCATTATACTTGTACCAAACTTGTTTAAGGAATCTCCTTGTTCAATATTTTTGGGATTTAGTCCACGAATATATAAATTAACTGCTGCCATCTTTTTAATCATACCTAAATATTCAATACCATATACTCCATGTCTGTAAAAGTTTTGAGCTTTTATATCATCTGGATAATCTTCTTGAATATTAGAAAAATGTTTTTTAAACCATTTTCTCAATTCTGGATGGGCCTTCTCTCCTGGATATTCTGCATCTTCACCCTCAAAACGCGCAAGTGCATACTCATAACTATCAAATAAAAATCCACCCGTACCACAAGCAGGGTCCATAATTAAATCATTTATTGTTGGCTCAACCAAACCAACCATAAACTGTCTAATATGGTCTGGTGTCCTATACAATCCTATATCTTTAGTACCCCCAGTTTCTGAAAGTGCTGATTCAATAGCATCACCAAGTAAATCAGTTTTTACAATTACTGTTTCATCAATATTTGACACTTCCGTAATAACTTCCTGTAAATTACCGCCAATTACATTGTTAGTAAAATTTGAATTAGAAAAAACACTCTGTATCAATATAAGTTCGTCCATAATCTTTAATGACAATTCTGTATTCTTAATCTTTTTACTTACCTCTGTTACAATATTACCATAGAAAGGAAAATGAATTGTATTAAGTACAGAAGTAATAGATGAACTATCTATTGTTTTTAAATATGAAAATAATCTCTTTTGTTCCTCTTCACCAATAAATAGTTGACGCAATACAGCAAATTCACCATCACGTCTCAATTTTACCTCAAAAATTCTCAGTAATAATAATTCAATAATATATTCTACCCTTTGTACTGGTGTACCAGCAGGTCTCAATAATTTATGTAATTTCTTTAAACTATTGTTTGTTTTATCATCTGTATAATGTACCGTTGAACGTCCCATTCTTACTTATCCTCCAAGTCTCTTTTGTATTCCACAATATCACTTATATCGCAGTTTAACTTTTCACATATCTTTCCAAGCACTTCCATAGAAACATATTGGTCTCTGGATAGTTTGGATAGTGTAGTTGGTGAAATACCAATGGCATCACGCAAAGCCACTTTATTCATCTTTTTATCAATAAGTAGCTTCCATAATTTATCATAAGAAAATGCCATCCATCTTACCTCCCAATTATTAGCATTTCATTATATGAAATTATACCATATTTTCTTTAACAAACCAATACTTTTGATACAACTTCTCATACCAATAATATAAAAAAGCAAAAACAACACCTTCTTGTCATGTCTGCTTTTTTATATCCATACTCATATTAAATTATTAATATCACTGCAATTAGATTATAAAATATAATTTTAATAATCTACCCCTGCAATTAACCAATCATCATCTACATATTCATCATCTTGTAAGAACATATTAAAAATATATAAAATTTGCTGATACCATGATTTATAGATTTCTTATGTTAATGTTATTCTAATATTGTACCACATACCGGTAAAAAAATAGGCCACCTTAATCAAATTTCCTGTATGATTATGTTGAAGAATCATTATCGTACAGGAGGAAAGGATATGATTAAGATGGC
>JAAZHD010000588.1 GCA_012510895.1 Clostridiales bacterium | reverse complement strand
TCCCTGGACCCGGCCTGGCAATTCGTATTATAGGCGAGGTAACGGAAAAGAAACTGGAGATATTGCGGGAAGCAGACGCGATCTTCCGGGAAGAAATAGCAAGAGCAGGCCTGGACAGGGAAATCTGGCAGTATTTTGCCGTATTGACCAATATAAGAAGTGTAGGTGTTTCAGGAGATGAGAGAACCTACGATTATACTATTGCATTGCGGGCTGTGAACAGCATTGATGCCATGACTGCTGACTGGGCCAGAATACCTCATGAAGTATTGGCAAAAGTATCCGGCCGCATAGTCAATGAGGTTAAACATGTAAATCGGATTGTTTATGATATTACAGGCAAGCCGCCGGCCACAATCGAATTTGAATAGGCGCGTGTGCAACTTCAATTATATATAATGTAAATTAAGGCAGGTGTGCAAATGGATAGGAAAATAGAAACCAAGTCCCTGCATGAGGGCTGGAAACCTGGTAGAGGAGAGCCGCGGCAATTACCAATTTATCAGAGCACAACGTTTAAATACAATACCAGCGACGAGATGGGACAGCTCTTTGATCTGGAGGCAGAAGGATATTTTTATACAAGACTTCAAAACCCTACTAATGATGCTGTGGCTGCAAAAATATGCTCCCTGGAGGGCGGGGTAGCTGCAATGCTGACTTCATCAGGACAGGCAGCAAACTTTTTTGCCATCTTCAACATTTGTGAAGCCGGCGACCACTTTATTTCTTCCTCAGCTATTTATGGCGGCACATATAATCTTTTTAATGTTACCATGAAAAAAATGGGAATCGAATGCACATTCGTGGATCAGGATTTACCGGCGGAAGAGCTGAAAAAATATTTTAAACCAAATACCAAGGCTGTTTTCGGCGAGACTATTACAAATCCAACCCTGGCTGTTCTGGATCTGGAGAAATTTGCTGAATTAGCCCATTCACACGGTGTGCCCCTAATTGTTGACAATACCTTTGCTACCCCGGTTAACTGCAGGCCCTTTGAGTGGGGAGTTGATATTGTAACTCATTCTACGACCAAGTATATGGACGGTCATGCAGTAGGGGTCGGAGGATGCATAGTAGACAGCGGCAACTTTGACTGGTTGAAATATGCCGAAAGATTTCCGGGGTTGACTACTCCGGATGAGTCCTATCACGGTTTAATTTATGCTGAAAAATTCGGCAAAGCCGCTTACATAACAAAAGCTACCGTTCAATTAATGCGGGATCTGGGTTCCATCCAGTCCCCTCAGAATGCATTTTATCTGAATATAGGCCTGGAGACCCTTCCTATCAGAATGGAAAGACACTGCAGGAATGCTTTGGAAACAGCCAAATTTTTAGAAAACCATGAAAAAATAGCCTGGGTCAATTATCCGGAACTGGAGAGCAGTAAATACTACAGTTTGGCAAAAAAATATCTGCCAAACGGCTCTTGCGGAGTTGTTTCCTTTGCCATTAAAGGTGGAAGAGATGAATCTATCAGGTTTATGGACAAGTTAGAATTGGCTTCTATAGTTACCCATGTAGCAGACAGTAAGACATGCATTCTTCATCCGGCCAGTCACACCCACAGGCAGCTTACTTATGAGCAGCTGAAAGAGGCAGGAATTGCACCTGATCTGATTCGGCTGTCAGTTGGCCTGGAGAACATAGAGGATATTATTGCTGATTTAAAACAGGCGCTTGATCAAATATAAGAGCATATAAGAAGCAGTCTCTGAAAGATGTAAATCATATAATTCGGAGGCTTCTTTTTATATAAATACAATAGGCCAACTGTGTTACATATAATCTATTCTCAAATCGTCTGTATAATGTTGTTTAAAAATTAAAGTTAAAAATCGTGGGGGTATTTTAGATGAGATACAGAGAAAGTATTGATCCGTTCCATTATAAACAGCCGCCGCTTGAATTCCTGGATGATTTGACCCGGCCGCTGCATACCAAGACACCTGTCGGCTGGAATAAACGGCCTAAAAGAGAGGATGAAGTCTGGATAAGGGGAGCCGGCTTAATAACAGAATT
>JAAZHD010000587.1 GCA_012510895.1 Clostridiales bacterium | reverse complement strand
AGTAGTAGCTCACTTCATAGGCCAAAAGAAAGAAAAAGAGGCCAATGAAGCTGCCAAACAATCCCTGTTTTCCATTTTTGGTCTTGGTTTGTTCATCACTTTTTTACTCTATGTTTTCCGACACCCCGTTATTGAATTTTTGTATGGTTCGGCAGAGCCTGCGGTTATGAAAGGCTTGTACATATATCTGATCATTACACTGGCAACCTATCCTTTTATGGCTGTCACCTCACTTGCAGGCGGAGTTCTCCGCGGTGCCGGAGATACCAGGACGCCCATGAAGGTTACCATGCTGATGAACATAGTAAATGTTATACTGAGCTATGTTCTTATGTACGGAGTAAGTTTTAATAACAGATATTTTTACTTAAATATACCCGGTTTTGGAGTTACCGGTGCTGCTATCGGCATATCGATTGCACGAATTTTTGGCGCCGCTATGATGCTGTTTATTCTTTTCAAGGGCTCAAGTCTTATCCATCTTAAAGACATCTGGCTTTTCAGATTTAATATGAATTATTTGAAATCTGTTTTCGGAGTCGGCTTGCCGGCCGGTTTTGAATCACTCTTGTTCAACATAGGCAGATTGATCACACAAATATTTATTGTAGGAATGGGCACAGCAGCTACTGCTTCAAACTATATTGCCAATTCCATTGCAAACATAGTATACGTGCCCGGCAATGCATTTTGCATAGTAATTGTAACTATGGTAGGGCAGAGCCTGGGAAAGAAAAATATAGAGGAAGCAGAGGATACCATGCTGTATCTCGTGAAATTTTCTTCTTTGTGCTTACTTATAGTTTGTGCAGTCGTTTTTCCTATATCAAGATTTTTGGTATCTTTGTATTCAAAAGAATCCATTGTCATTGATCTTGCTGTTGATATCGTTCGTCTTGCACTTGTAATGGTTCCGCTTTTCTGGTCTGCAGCTTTTGTATTGCCTGCAGGACTGCGCGGAGCAGGAGATGTTAAATACACCATGCTCATCTCTATTGCAGGAATGTGGTTGTGCCGTATTGTAATGGGTTATGTTCTGGGCATCAGGCTTGGGCTTGGAGTACAGGGTGTATGGATAGGCATGTATATGGATTGGACCATAAGAGGCACCTTATACTTAATTCGGTTAAAAAGCGGCAAGTGGAAACAGAAGAAGGTAATTCGATCTGATTTGGAAGCAGAGGCTATTTAGGTATAGTGATAGCAAATATAAATTAAACGTAAAATATTATCAAAGAGTAAGACTTAATCACATAAGTTTATCATAATATCCTAATTTAAACATCATTTTACCTAATGATATTTTTCTATAAATCATTTACAATGAATTTATGGAATATTTTTCAAGTATTCTTTTGAGGAGGTTAAGAAAATGGGTGATAGGGTAAGAGACAGGCTGTGGATATGGGGGCATCCGGGAACCTGCTTTGATGACTGGTGGGATCACAAGCCCCGCGTGGGAGAACCTATGGAGCCGGCCGTTGGAATGCGGGATTTAGGGGCCAGAAATGTATTCTATGTACCATTCGGACATTACATGGACATTGAGGGATACAGCAGGGATATTGAAGGCATTGCTAAGACGGGTATCAGTATTGAAGACTGGGGAGAAAAGGGAGCGGACAGAATTGAAAAATCACTCTCCATAGCCCGGCTTTTTCCCAAAACCACAGACCGGCTTATTTTTGATGACTTTTTCTGTGAACCTTCCCATTGCGGTGGTTGGACCCAGTATTCCGTGGATGATATAAAATCTGCGCGGAAACATTTAAATCAATTATGATATGAGCTGTGGGTTGTGCTTTACCAGTGGCAGCTTGATATGTCGCAAAGCAATGTTAAAGATGAAATGCCTTCACTGGGTGATAGATCGGCTAAATATACTGATGAACGCATTAAGGCATATCTGGATGAATTCGACGGTGTTTCATTTTGGTTCTGGAATGAGCCTTCAATTATCCAATACCTCGCTTATACATCCAAGTTTCTCAGTCTGACTAAGGGGAAAAAGCGGATGATTGGCTGTTATCTGTGGAATTTTGGTCTTAGAACTGATGCTGAACCGAGAATAGTAAGGTATCAGCTGGACTCCAATCTTGCACTGATTCGTGCAGGCGAAATTGAAGGGGTTATCCTGCATAATAATGCTCTCGGTGCTTTTGATATGCCGGGTTATCAGGAAGCAAAGGCATGGACAGCAGAACATGGAGATGAGGAAATATAATTAATTGACTGTAAATTGACGGCCTGGTGCATTAACAATCCTTCGATGGCATGTTATTCGCAACAGGCCCTTGTCTTTTGCAGTATTCAATAATAAGCCATATTACTCTGTTATGTTTATAACCGCCGCGGGAGCAAAAGGTTTGCGCCTTGTAATTTTATAAGTATTGTAACTATCGTGTTCTTCGTATAATGCTGTTTCTATGCTTTCGTCAGGTATTGGCTTAAAGGGCTTCTTTATATTTATGTACAGAATTCCATCGAGATCCTTTGCATTTTGTTTATCCACTTCACTAAAGTTCAGGGTGATTCTGCCGTCATAATATGCTGCATCAGTAAATCTTTTATAAAGGGCTTGAACAGAGCCCATAGTATTATCTCTTGCAGGCAGTATTTCAAAATTATTTTTATATTGTTTGAAATATTTGATCCACTTTTTTACGGTTTCTGAATTCTTTTCAGGATCCTTGTTCAGGAAGTTTGGCCAATGCATGCCGAAGTAGCTTTTTTTCACTACATCAGGGGGATTGGCATCAACTGCATACCAGCTTATTAAATCGGTTGTGCGGTCAACATTTATAATGCCGTTCTCAACGCATGCTCCCACCGGTTTCTCTTCAGTGGTATATTCCATTGATGCATATGGTGTAGATACATACCTTATGCCATACTCAGCCAGTATTGATGACAAGTGATCATCGCCGGGAGAATATACATATCTAAAGCAGGGTGGAATAAAGCTTTTTATATCTGTTGTTAAACCGTTTTGTCTCATGATTTCAAAGAATGCATCCAGATGTTCCCTGACGATATCAGGCGGTGTCATTTTATTTCTTCCGCTTTCTTTGTCGGTCTGATAAAATTCGGCATATTCCATATTTCCTTCGTCTGTCCAATACATGTGCATCACCCCGTGAAGGGCAAGTTCCATGTAGTCACTTTCGGAATTTATAATATCGCGTGCTTCATCAATCTGCGGATCAAGTCTGGATGCATTGTCCCAGAGAGCGCCGTATTTGTTTGAATTTCTTACTCTTGCAAGCAAATTGCTTCTGTCCCATTCACCGGCCACGAATCCGCATTTGATTCGCATATTAAGGCTTCGCCCTAATTCAATTATCACTTTGTAGTCTTCAATATGATGCCTTCTACCAATGCCTGAACGGGAAGGGCCGTTTTTGTACCTGTGATCATCACCGCACCACCAGCCCACATCATCAACGACCACCAAAAAGCTGTGAGGAATGCAAAAAAGATCATTCTGATACATAAATTCACCCTCTGTCATTTTTTCGCAACTATAATTATTTTGCTTTCGTTTTAAAGATAGGATTAAACATGCTCGGTATACAGATATAAATTACAAATATAAATGCTGTACATTTCAGTTTTATTTGTGACTGATATCTATTTATATTCTACTATTATTCATAATAAATTGCTAGTAATATATGCATATATTTGGTATTATCAAATTGAGAATTGCATTATGTGAAGCGGCTTTGAACAAAAGATTCCGTAACAAGGAGGCTGCCATGAAACTATATTTTAATGCTTATGAAAAGATTTTAAACGGTATCAGGGAACTGTCAGGCGAGCTTGGCTTTGAACTTTCTGATAAAGAAGAAGCAGATGTATGCATAGAAGTTTCGCAAACAGAAGAAGAGCTTGTTAAAGCAGAGCTGCAGGATAAAAATGCGATTATTACTTATGGAAGCGGCCCGGCACGTTTTTACAGAGGCCTGGGTCTGCTGCTTGAGGCTTTGAGGGAAGGGAAAACCGAATTCTTCTGTAAAGAAACCCCTTGTTTTATTAAAAACGGTGCCATGCTAGATGTATCCCGAAATGCAGTCATGAGGCCGGAAACCGTAAAGTATATGATACGGCGGATGGCACTGATGGGACATAATACTTTGATGCTCTATACAGAGGATACATATGAGATACCATCTCGTCCCTATTTTGGATATGCAAGGGGAAGGTATACTAAATCTGAAATTAAAGATATGGATGCGTATGCTCTGTTATTTGGAATAGAACTGATTCCATGCGTACAGTTTTTAGGGCATTTGGCTACAGCATTGCGTTGGAGTTGTACTCAGCCATATCGCGACACAGCTAATATTCTGCTTGTAGGAGCCAAAGAGACATATGATTTTATTGAGGATATGCTGAAAACGCTGAGGGAATGTTTTACCAGCAGGAGACTTCATATGGGAATGGACGAAGCTCACGCCCTTGGTTTAGGACAATACCTGGAGAGAAATGGTTACAGGCATCAGACTGATATTTTCTTTGAACATTTGGAAAAGATTACGAAACTTGCCAGGGACTACGGCTTTAAGCCTATGATGTGGAGCGATATGTTCTTCCGCATGTTAACTAAGAGAAAAATAGATTATGATACTGAAGTTGTTTTTACCAGGGAAATCACTGACAAGATACCGGAAGGGATTCAGCAAATCTTTTGGGATTACTACCACGACAATAAGGACTTTTACACTACCATAATAGATAAGCATAAAGATCTGGGAGAAGACACAATGTTTGCAGGCGGAATCTGGACATGGGTGGGCGGCATTCCGGCATATAAACGTACGCTTGACAATACCTTGCCGGCTCTTTCTGCATGCAAGGAAAAAAACATAAAAGAAGTTATGGCAACCATCTGGCATAATGGAGCAGAATCTAATCTGATT
>JAAZHD010000586.1 GCA_012510895.1 Clostridiales bacterium | reverse complement strand
GAGATATACCTTAATGATGCAGCTAATTCACCGTCGGGACCTCCATACTGACTTAAAACTGCCGCAGCCATTTTTGGATTAGGTTTTCTTATCTTAACTGGATACTGTAACTTTTTTTCATATATCCACATATTCAATTACCTCCATGCTCAAAAATATTCCCATGGCCATGGGTCATTCAGCCATTGCCAGCGTTCTTTGCTGACATTTTTTCCAAACCCAAAATTTAAAAGAGGTCCGTAGATTTTTTCATACTCATCTTTTAAAGCTGCTATTTGACTGACAAGGATGTTATAATCATTTAACGCCTTCTGATTGTCAGGATGACTGTCCAAGTATAGATTTAACTCTACTGCTGCAAATTCATAGGCTCGGATCATATCTAAAAGCATCTCTTTTTGATTTTCCATCATAACAATCTCTCCCTGTCCATTTTCTTATACGGGTTTACCAATTCTGGAAACAATGTTCCCTGATGAAGAGCTTCTTCCGGTGAAAATGTTTTTGAGTACTGCTGATCAGGTACATAGGCTCTTGCAAGCATGAAATTCTGCTGGACCGGGGGCTGTATGGGTTTATCATATCTATTTTGCGGTTTATAGCTGAAGTACATTTAAAAAGCACTCCTTTCCCATATAAAAATATATCTATACATATATAATATTCTAGACTATGCAAATTAGTGAAGGATTAAAATAATCCTGTATTATACTGAGTATTATGTCAACTTATAATTATCGGATATCAGCTTTGAATCAATGTCTAAAATGAAATGTATGTGAGAATAAGGAATGATAAGGAATAAAAATAATAGTATCGGGTAATTTAACTGTATAATTCCATGAATAAATAGTTTTGGGTTGGGTGAATACATTGAAAGATAAATATTATATCCTAAAAATAATGTTAATAGGTTTAATTACAGGTTTCTGTAATGGACTTTTTGGTGCGGGAGGAGGTATGATTGCTGTACCTTCCATGATACATATCCTGCATATGGATGAACATGAAGCACATGCTACAGCCATAGCTGTTATTTTGCCTCTTGTTATTGTAAGTTTATTTGTTTATTTTCGTCACGGTTTTCTTGATTTTAGTAAAGCTATACCAGTGGCCATTGGTGGTATCATAGGCGGTATATCAGGTGCCTTTTTATTAAAAAGAATACCATCTGTTTGGTTAAAAAAAATATTTGCTCTATTTATGATTGCAGCTGCAATAAGGATGGTTTTAAAATGATACTTTTATTAATAGGATTTCTGTCAGGTATTATCAGTGGCATGGGTATTGGAGGAGGCACCGTTCTCATACCGGCAATGGTAGTTTTAGCGGATACAACACAACATGTTGCTCAGGGGTTGAACCTTGCTTTTTTTATCCCTACTGGTATATCAGCTATTATTATACATGCGAAAAGAAAATTAATTTGCTTTAAAACAGCGTTTAATTTAATTATCACTGGTGTCTTTGGCGCTGTTACGGGGTCTGTTCTGGCTTCATATCTGACTGCATCACTACTTCGAAAGGTATTCGGTGTATTTCTTCTCATTATGGGCATTTATGAACTTATGCGCAAGGATAAGACAAATTAATTATTCATTGAATAAGAACTAAAAAGGGATCCATTACAGTTGTAAACCTATTGAAAAATATGTGATAAACATATAATATTAGCATAGTGGTATAGTCACGGTTCATTAATATATTCAAAAAAGTTTAACAGGAGGGTAAAATGAAAAAAGAGACTTTAAAAAGAGTTATGGACGTTTACAAAATTGAAGCAGAATGCATACGTGAAATGTAAAATTTTTTTGATGAAGAGGTGTTTTCTAAAGCTGTAGAAGTATTAGCAAAAGCAGAAAGAATTGGAACAACCGGCAGTGGACATTCCGGTATAATGTGTCAGCATTTTGCACATCTGCTTTGTTGCATAGAGCGCCCTGCCCGATTTATCTCTCCAGCTGAAGCAATTCATGGGGCAAGTGGTTTTTTACAGGAAGGAGATGTTATGGTATTTGCTTCCCGGGGCGGTAAAACAAAGGAATTGCTTCCAATAATTGATATATGTAAGAAAAAAAAAGTTACAATTCTGTCTATAACAGAGAATTTGGATTCACCGATAGCTAAGAATGCAGATATTGTTATAAAGCAACATGTAAACAGAGAAACAGACAGATACAATTCCCAGGGCACTACTTCTTCAACTTCTTTATGTGTCATATTTCATACTCTCCAAACAGCTTTAATTGAAGAAACCGGCTATAAAAACGAACAATTTGCTTTAATTCACCCAGGAGGAGCTGTTGGAGAAAGATTAAATAAATAAAATGAATTATTTATGGCGAATGTTCACAATAAAGTTTATAAAATACTGTATCATATGTTTGGGGTTTATGTTATAATACTTATATACTTTAAAGCTTTTCTTATTAAATAACCTAAAGAAGCTATGGCTTCTGAGGGTTATTTTCATGTGAGAATGATGATATATTTTTAACAATCCAATGGTATAAAGAAATGAGGTGCATTGTTTGTTCAAAAGAAATTTAACTTTTTTAGGAGGAGTCTTAATTCCCCAGAATAAACAGTTTACAGAAACAAAGCAATTGGAATATTGTAAGATTCCGGAGCTTGTGACCATTCCATTGCAGCAGCATATTGGCGCACCTTGTCAGGTTTTGGTAAAAAAGGGAGATAAAGTTTTACTAGGGCAAAAGATTGGGCAACCTCGAGGATATGTGGGTGCTCCTGTTCATTCCAGTGTTTCAGGAACTGTTAAGTCTATAGAATCTGTAGATATACCAAATGGCGGCAAGGCATCTGCAGTTATTATTTCCAATGATGGACAGGATCAGCTGGATGAATCCATAAAACCTGTAGATTTTGAAAAGCTTAACAGAAATGAATTGAAGAACATAATAATGGAATCCGGTATAGTCGGAATGGGTGGGGCTGTTTTCCCAACTCATGTTAAATTATCTCCGCCAATTGAAAAGAAGATTGACTATGTTATCCTAAATGGCTCTGAATCAGAACCATATCTCACATCAGATTATCGATTAATGTTGGAACATCCTGAAGATGTAATTGATGGATTAAAGATTATTATGAAAATTTTAAATGCATCTGAAGGCTATATTGGTATTGAAGACAATAAACCCCAAGCAATTAAGACAATATCTGATGCTTCAAGAAATGAGAAAACTATTTATGTAAAGTCTCTACGCAGTAAGTTTCCTCAAGGATCTGAAAAACAGCTGATTAAAGTCATAACAAATCGGGTTGTTCCTTCTGGAAAGTTACCAATGGATGTAGGTGTAGTTGTTCAAAATGTAAGCACTGCAGCAGCAATTGCTCGTGCAATAAAAACTGGAAAGCCGCTCTATGAGCGTATTGTTACCGTTTCAGGAGGAGCTGTTCGAGAACCAAAAAATCTAATAGTTCGAATTGGCACTTCGTTTAAGGATGTAATAGATTTTTGCGGGGGTTTTAAGGAAGAGCCGATTAAGGTCATAGAAGGCGGACCTATGATGGGAACAG
>JAAZHD010000585.1 GCA_012510895.1 Clostridiales bacterium | reverse complement strand
TTTTTTGTATCTTTTTCCGCTTTTTATAAGGTAAAAGAGGAAAAATCAATGCTTGAAAAAAAATCCTTATATATCCTAACTGTTTCATCGTTTCACTCCCCGCAAACATCTCGCAAACGTATAGTATTAATATATTGTTTTATATATAATTGTGTGCTATTTGTATATGAAGTTTTATATAATAAGAGTAAAATCCAAAAATAAAAAAACCCTTAAAATATAAGGGTTTAAATTTTCAGACCATATAATATTTAAGCAGATATGCAGTTCAAATACGGAATTATATTAAACCATATGCCGACAACCGGAGTATTGCGTCCAGGGTCCACCTACCCCGCCATTCCAATACAGCAGCCGGTCCGGGTGCTTCCCAGGTTATAGGCCAACCACCGTCAGGAAGCTGTTTTTTCATAAGATCATCAAGATGACTGTCAATCTGACTTTGGGTAAACAGTTCCCTGCAGAAAGAGTCGGGTTCAGGTGCAAAGTGGAGCGGTGTCAATCCGTATGTTTCAACCGGTGCTTCAGCTACATAAAAACTTACCTGAGGAAGACATCTATCTATTACATCCAGAAGTTCCATTGCAATCTTTCTGTCAGGTATGTATTCCGCCAACCGGCTTACACAGTAAAGGGTATGCGCCTCCCGGGGAGGATCTTTGAATATTAACTCACAACAAGCCTCTGTAGCTGATGACAGCCAATCATTTTCAACCCCCTGGTAATGAAGCAGACCACAAATTTCAGCAGTAGGGTTTATTGCAGGAGTAGGCGAAAATTGGTGCCAATGCTGTGCTATGGGATACCGGAACGCATTTTCCGTAATAATCGGTACTAAACCGTTGCTGCCGGACACCGACTCAAGATAACCACATAAGGAAGCGGCAAACTCTATATCCCGATACCCCGCCTGCTCCAATGCTGATAATCCTTGGTCAACGAAAAGCGGCTGGCTTTTAGGGCAGCGAACATCCGGCTCCAAAGCGTGCCCTAAACCTCCATCCGGATTCTGGTATGCACGGACAACCTGTCCAACACAATCTGGTGGTGCGTTTTCAAAATGAACCTCGTAGATCCTTCTCTCCAAAAGTCTTGCATTGGTAAATATGAACGTACGGGCTTTGGCCAATACTCCTTCCATTCTCATCTCCCCCCTTTGTTTTTAAGTTCCAGCAACGGTTTTCAGACCTCATTTCCTTTGTATCTGATTAGTCAGACTTTTTTCGAAGCCGGCATTTCTAATATTTTTGTTCATAAGCGCACTACGTTGGTAACATTAGAACCCTGCCTTGTATCTAAGACATAATGCCAGGCTTTTACCGTTACTCCCAGAATAAAACACCGAACATCTTCAAAATTTCTTCCAGGCCGTTTTTAATCTCCTCTCTGGAAAAATCGGCCTCTGCCAGTTCCTCATCACTTAATTTATTTAATTTGGTATAAAAGTCCATTGCTATTTTTAAGTAATCCCAATCAGATGTTTTTATGTTGTTGAATAATAGATTTTCTGCCTGGTTTATTTTTAAGGAACTTAACAGCTCAAGCAATTCTGTGTATAGAAGATCTTTCCCGGTATTGACCTCGTTGTATGTAACGGTATAAGTTACAACATCTTTTTTAAATATAATTTTTGCTATCATCTGAACCATATTTTCTATTTGCTTTATTATCCAATCCTGCTGATATATCATATCTAATCACCCGTCGCTGGCAATAGTTTTTATTTTATTAACCTATATTTCACAAATCTGTACAACGGTATAATTCTTTCATATTGGTACAAACAGCGCAATCCGAAAGCCATTGGTACTGTGAACATTTACCATTCAGCAACCGTTCCGTCCTCGTTCCGCCACACCGGATTCTTCCAGTTATGCCCCTCACGGTCAGCCTCAATTACCTTTTCTTCATTGACTTCAATTCCAAGGCCGGGAGCTTCAGGCAGGCTGACAAATCCGTTGTCATACCTGAACACGCCGGGATCCTTCAGGTAATCCAGCAGATCACTTCCTCTGTTATAGTGTATCCCAAGGCTCTGTTCCTGGATAAAGACGTTGGGGGTACAGGAATCAAGCTGTATACATGCTGCAAGAGCGATAGGGCCAAGCGGGCAGTGCGGCGCAACTGCCACATCAAAAGCTTCGGCCATGGAAGCAATTTTCTTACATTCAGAGAGCCCGCCTGCATGAGACAGATCAGGTTGGATAATGTCAACATAGCCGTCTAGCAACAGATTTTTAAAGTCCCACCTTGAAAACATCCTTTCACCGGTTGCAATAGGGATTGAAGTATGACGGGCTATCTCCCTTAAAGCTTCATTGTTCTCCGGCAGTACCGGTTCCTCAATGAACATCAGCTTAAAAGCATCCAGTTCCCTGGCCAATACCTTTGCCATGCTTTTATGGATCCTTCCGTGAAAATCAACTGCTATATCCAGCTCGTATCCGAAGGCCTCCCTGAGGGCTGCAATCCTGCTTAACACATTGTCTATCTTTTTAAATGAATCTATGTAGTGCATCTCCTCGGTAGCGTTCATCTTCACCGCAGTAAACCCTGCCTCCATCTTTTCACGGGCTGCCTCCACCACTTCGCTGGGCCTGTCTCCTCCTATCCACGAATACACCTTTATCTTGTCACGACAGGCACCCCCTAACAATTCATAGACAGGAGCATTATAATACTTGCCCTTTATATCCCAGAGAGCCTGATCGATCCCCGAAATAGCGCTCATCAATACCGGACCGCCTCTATAGAAACCTCCTCTGTACATCACCTGCCAATGATCTTCTATCTTTAAAGGATCCTTGCCTATTAAGTAATAACCTAACTCTTCCACGGCAGTTTTTACCGTAGCAGCTCTTCCCTCCACTACAGGCTCTCCCCATCCGGTTATACCTTCATCGGTTTCTATCTTCAAAAACAGCCAGCGGGGTTTTACCATATAAAGCTTCATATCTACAATTTTCATAAATCATTCCTCCTTAATACCGGTAATTTAATGCTATGAGATACAGTATAACTGCAATTACAAACTGTACAATCAGCATCTCCTAAGGTATATTTTCCGGGAAATAATAGAATCATATATACAATTCTGTTTTAAATAAAAAACTCCTTCAGTTTCAACAAATATTCTACTCCTTCCCGTCATGCACATCCGTTTGTATACTCAGTACACAATATAATATATTTTTCAAATATAATATGCTTAAAAACAACAGATTCGTAAATACTAGTAATGAATTTTTAAGAATAATATCATATTTTAGAAATTTATCCTACACAATATTCTGCTATACTC
>JAAZHD010000068.1 GCA_012510895.1 Clostridiales bacterium | reverse complement strand
GTATCTACAATATACAGGATAAAATACTAACCTACAGTTCTGCCGGTATGAATACAGCGCCCTTGGTAGTAAGAAGAAACGGAAACGTAGATTCCATACCGGTAGAAGGTCTGCCAATCTGCAAATTAGGAGGTCTGGTTAATCCTTCCTATGACAATCAGGTACTCCAATTGGAAGAAGGAGATACCGTACTCTTCTATACTGATGGGTTGATTGAAATTGATCGGAAGCACCCAAATCATTTTAATGAAGACAATTTGAAGGAATACCTGCGGGGTATAAAGAACACGGATGCACCTGAAATGGTAAACTATATGTTTGATTTATACTATACAATTTTGGATGATAAACAAATGATAGACGACGTTACAGTTCTGGCAGTGAAAATTGAAGGAAAGGTTGAAACAGCGGAAATGAAAGATGTTTCAGCTTTCTGAAGATTCATATAAAAAATGAAATAAAGGAGTGGATTTAGTATGAATAAACATCTGAAGTGGTTTACTAGAACAGCCATTCTCTTAGCTTTAACGGTCTTATTTCAATCTTTAAGGGTATTGCTTTCTTTTTTACCAGCCAATGTAAGTCAATATATTATAGGTTCTCTGGTAAATTTATGTCTGCTGGTTGCAGCTATAACTGTCGGAATCAAAGGCGGCCTGGTAATTTCTGTTGCTGCACCTGTTATTGCGTTTCTTCAGGGCTTCACACCGTTCCCTGTGCTTGTGGTTCCCATTGCATTGGGCAACCTGGTACTGGTTGTAATTGCATCATTGTTATATGAAAAAAACACTATACTTGCTTTCGCTGCTGCAGCGGTTGTTAAATTTATTACCTTGTATTTAGGTGTTGTAGTAATTGTTCTTCCGTTCTTCTTAGCCGGAGCGCCGGATAAAGTAAAAGCGGTATTATCCTTACAATTCAGCTGGCCGCAGTTGGTTACTGCATCGATAGGCGGAGTTCTAGCGGCTATCATATTGCCAATTCTTACGAAAGCAGATCCTTCGTTGAATAAATAAGAATAATCCGGGTTAAGTAAAAAAGCAGCATGGCTGCTTTTCATTTTTTTAGTCTTTTTTAATCGGAGTCGGTTTCAGTATCATTTTCTGACTGTGTCAGCAGTTGTGCCAACTTTAAAATCATTCCCATAGATTCCTTTTGCTCCTCGTTCAACATAGGGGAAAGGGAATCAATGATGTTTTGAATCTGATCTGCCTGATCTGTTTTATCATCCTCATTACTTTCTTCTGATTTCGTATCTGTGATCATATCTTCTTTGTCTTTAGTATCTTTAACTTGTTTTTCCACTTCGATATTCTTTCCGAAAACAGATTTTTCGTTTTTTTTCCTGTTTCTCAAATTTAGTTTTTCCGTCTCCTCCATTAATTCTATCATATTTAAAACCTGAATGGCCTTGTCTGCTCGTTTTCTGGATTCCTTAGGCAGTATGGGATGGACTATTTTAAGTATATCTCCTGCAGAAGATATAGGGTTGGTTCTTTTGTTTTCCATGAGAAGCATATTATTGCGATGGAGCATGATGTTTCTATTAAGTTTATCAATTCGTTCGAAAATATCTATAGCCTGTGATACGTATCTTCTGTCATTCGGGTTAATGTAAGGTTTTAATGCCTTTATGGCATCCAAAGCTCTTTTTCCGGGATTAGACGCTATGTTTGCATTCTCTATTGAATGCTGATATCGATAAGTATCATTCATTACATTTTTCATCAAGTGGGCGGCTTCCAATACACCTGCAGCCGTATACGCCGCCTTCTGCTCCTTTTCATTAAGGTATGGTCCAAGAGACTTCAGAATATCAATACTTTTTGGATTGGTCAGGAATGTAATGCTTTTGTTTCTTGATCCAATGAATTCCAAAAGCAGCCATGCCCCAAACAAAATTAATATATAGGTTAATAATTCATGCGGGGATACAGATTTTGAATTAACAGGAATTAAAGGCCGGTTTTCAGATAAGTAGGATATTTCAGGTTCTTTTGTTAATGTATTTACCGGATAAGTTTCGGTTTTTCTCTTATGCTCAGCTATTGACACCACATTGCCTGGTTTGTTTTTTTCAGAAAAAAAATTATCAGTCAGCTCCCATTCCGGCGGCACTACAGCATCTGGAAAAAGGTCTCTTCTTGGAATAAACTTTCTGGGTTCTTTTTTTTTAAATGGCCATTGATCATTTTTCTTTATCATTGTTTTCCTCCTCCACAATGATATGAACGACTTCAAACATATGTAAGAAGCCGACTAATGTTCCATATTTTATAATACGCAGGGGCATGGATGATGTGCACCTTAATACAGCTAAGAATTGTGTCAATTATAAAAAGTGTGAATAGGATGATAAAGAGAGAATGTCTGGAGGAGTGATAATATGGAGTTCAATACCCAGGACATGAAGAGGATATCGGAAATTGCCCGAAAGATGAAGGGAAAGTCTGAGGATCAGATTATAAAAGAGCTGAGTCATATGATTAGGGCAGGTGAAGGCGGCCTGACTCCGGAAAAGGCAGAGAGCATGTTTAAGATGATTTTGCCTCTTCTGACTGCAGAACAGAAAAACAAAGTAAAGAAACTGATGGATGAGCTTCGATATTAATAAAAACCCCCCTATAACATCTTATCTTGTATATACATAGGATATATCAGGTGAGATAGGAAGGGGGGATATCCTTGAAAATTCTTACAGGGATACTGCTTTTGCCCCTAATGATGGGCAATATGGGCAGAGGCAGGGACAAAATAGACACCAGGCTGTTGAAGAAGACCAGAACCCTTGGTTTAAGCAAAATTCCTGCTATTATAATATCCAAAGAGGATAAGGTAAATATTTGCAGGACTCATCTGGAAAGCAAGGGGGTTCAAATAAAGTATGAATTACCCCTGATCAACGGCTTTGCTGTTGAGATTGAAGGGGGTAAGTTGGAAGAGGCAGCTAAATTGGAAACAGTGGAGTATATTTCCGATGATGCAAAAATGACTTCACTTTTAAACGTAGCCGCCCAGGAGGTTGGGGCAAGAATAGCAAATGATACCGGTTATACCGGCAGGGGCATTGGAATAGCCATTCTTGACACCGGCATATATCCGCACCCGGATTTTACCAGGCCGCGGAATCGCATTATTGCTTTTCATGACTTTGTTAACGGCAGACACAGTCCGTATGATGATAACGGCCATGGCACATTTGTTGCCGGGGTAGCGGCCGGGAACGGATATGCTGCTGACGGCGAATATAAAGGAGTGGCTCCGGAAGCTGATTTGATCGGTGTTAAGGTTATGGATGAGAAGGGAAGCGGAAACTCGTCTGATATTATTGCCGGTATGCAGTGGGTTATCGATAATCAATATAATTATAATATCAGGATAATGTCACTTTCTTTAGGATCAAAACCATCCAGCTCATCGCGGATTGATCCTCTTGCGGCGGCGGTTGAGGCAGTTTGGAAGAAAGGTATTGTTGTCATAGCTGCAGCAGGTAATTCAAGG
>JAAZHD010000610.1 GCA_012510895.1 Clostridiales bacterium | reverse complement strand
TTTGCAACTTTGTCCGTTTCTATTTTGCAATAAATAGCAGCAGGATTATATCTAATTGCTTGGTTGATATCAACCTTCTTATATATAATCTTATCTTTTATTTTATTAAAGACAGATTGCCCTATAGTACTATTTATAATTACAAGCGAAGTTCCTTTATCATCATCCATTTCCGGCAAAACATTCTGAATACCCCAAAAATCTGCAAGTGTAATATCACTTTGTCTGTGTAATGTCTTGAATTCGCATGCATAACATGATGGTCTTAAACAAATGTCTTTTTGAAATACTTTCATAAACAAATCTTTATCATATGTCTCTTTATACTCTGTTCCATTCTTAAACAAGAATGATACAGAGAATCGTTTCCAACTTTTATCTTTTTTCCTGAAAGCAATTCTACGTATTTCTGATGCAGCATTTTCTTTGCGGAATTCAATGTATTTCTTCCAAACCAGAGGGGAAGGTACTCCATGACATATAAAATCAACACAAATCAAATTGTTATAATTCCTACTTAAGTATGATTTTAATCCACCGATTTGGCATGGTGTACCTGTAAAAAGAACCTTTCTTCCCTGATTGAGAAAATCTTTTACTTGTTTATAGGTATATCCAGTATTACTTTGAACATATTTGGATCCCCGGAATTTATCCAGATCATCTTTGGTTTCAACATAGCTATGATAAACTTCAAACTGTTCATTAAATCCTGCTCCAAATACAACTCCACCGTTATTAATTATTTCTTCTGCAATTAATGTAAAAAGACCGCCTGAAGAACTTTCTAATCGAATAAATTCATCCTTATTTATGCACGCATAAGCACACGGCTGATTATCAACCGTTGATTTATTTATAATAGGACACACTTTAATGCATCTTCCGCATTTTATGCATTTATTTTGCTCAATTTGGGGATACCAAAAACCTTCATTATCGTATTCAATCTTAATGCAATCCTGAGTACAGATATTTAAACAAGCACTGCAACCCATACAATCTCTTTTATCATTTATTGTAATCATAAGTTTCACCTAAAATGATCAAATAGAAAATTTTTTCTCACTATATAACTTTATCTTTGTGAAGACTCTTGCTATAGGCTTGCCTACTAATTCTTTTTCATACTCATTCATTCCAAAATACCACATTGATATACAAAAAACCATTATATATGCAATACCACAAATAAGAAACAAAACTATATTGTATAAGTCTACAAAAAAATTAATTATAACACCAAAAGCAATGTTAGGTAAAATAGCAGGTATTAACTTCAGTATCTGGCTCCAAAAATATCTTATATTAAGTCCAACCTTATTATGATAATACCAATTCATAATTAACCCATTACCAAAAAGCAGGGCAATTGCTGTTCCTATTGCAGCACCAACTCCACCATACTCTTTAGCTAGCGGTATGCTAATACATGTATTTATCATGGCGAACGCTAAATAAATCCATGAACGGAATTGATGCATGTTTTTTGCACTGTGTATTTCAATGCGTA
>JAAZHD010000584.1 GCA_012510895.1 Clostridiales bacterium | reverse complement strand
TCCCTTGGGTGAAAACAGAAGTTTGTCTCTCTTTGGAGATTTTTTGAATTTTCTGAGGGCTTCGATTATATTATGAAGAATCGGACAAGTACTGCCGATAGCCTTTACCAGGGAGTATGCGTTTTCTACGTACATCCATCTTTTGATATGGTTTTTCAGCTCGTCGGCGCCGATATATTTCTTTGCGACACTGAACGCTTTTTCGCAGATGCATTCTATATCATCAATGGGAGCAGCAGCTGTGGGATAATTTGCATATCCGTCATCATACAATAAAGCAACGGGAGAACTGTAAAAAAGCTCTGATGCCTCATTTATGCCTAAAATAAGAAGGCAATTTGTCAGTTTCCTGCATATGTGCAGAAGCGTGCTGTGATCAGTATTCTTAAGAATATCAATTAAAAATTCCCATTCTTTTGCTTCATTCCCGGAATCGGTAGACTCTGATTTGGAAACTTCCCAGCCGTGCATTACGGCTTTCATCTGTCTGTAAACAAGTACCTGACCTATTCTGTCAGCTACATGCTTTATCAGCTTCTTTTCCTTATAAAGAAAATACCCCTCGTCGGTTGCAGGCACTTCCTTGATATATACAACTTCTAAGTTGCCGACAATTTTCCCGTCTGTTTTTATATCAGCTGTTACAGAGAGGGGAGAGGATATAAAACCGGAGCTCTGATAGCTTTGGATTTTGTATAATATTCTGGCCCGGCACAGTTCGGGGAACCTCCAGCCTGAAGGCAATACTCTTATTATTCCGTTAAAAATCTCAGGCAAGGATAATTGGGGATTTTCAAGAATCTCATCAACCATGTAGAGGCAGTTTAATTCTTTTTCGCGTTCCTTCAGGACATTAAGTAAATTGTCAGATTCGATATGTTCATTACCCATATTATGAAGGCTCCCTTTATTAAAATTCATTCTGAGGCAGCGAAGAATTCGCAAACATAAAAGATCCTTCGACTCCGCTTAGTTAACCCCAGGATAAAAGGCATTTCTATTGCCTTAAAACGTAAAACAGGCGCTGCTCAGTATAAGGCATGCGGCAGCGCCCAACGATTCAATGTGCCAGGATGTATTTTTATAAATCAAACCCATCCGCGGCTCTTTACAGCCTGAGCTACACGATTGATGGCAATTACATAGGCAGCATCCCGCATGCGCAATTTTTTGCTCTGTGCCAGTTCGTAAACTGCTCTGAAAGCTGAGGTCATCTTTATTTTTAGTTTAGCAAGAACTTCATCCTTTTCCCAGTAGTAATTTTGGTTGGACTGAACCTGCTCAAAATAGCTGCAGGTTACGCCTCCGGCATTTGCCAGAAAGTCAGGAATAAGGAAGATATTCCTTTCATCTATTATCTTGTCGGCATCGGGGGTTGTCGGACCGTTAGCCGCTTCACAAATAATCTTTACCTGCTTGCTGATTTTATGTACATTCTCAATTGTTATTTGGTTCTCCAAAGCAGCAGGGATCAAAATGTCAACGTCCTGTTCAATCCAGGCTTCCCCCGGCAGAACTTCATATCCCAAGTCCCTGGCTTTGTCTTTATCGATAGTCCCGTATGCATCTGTGATATTTACCAGGGCATCTATGTCCATGCCGTCCATTTTGCGGAAAGTATAGGGCTTTTTGTCCGCTTCATCCCAACAGGAAATGGCAACGACCTTACCGCCTAATTGCTGATATAACCTGACGGCATGCTGTGCAACGTTGCCAAAACCCTGAAAACTTGCTGTAGTATTCTCAATAGGTATATTAAGATTCTTCAATGCTTCATGAAGAGCATAAATAACACCATAACCTGTAGCTTCTGTTCTTCCTAAAGAACCGCCCATGCCTACAGGTTTACCTGTAATAAATCCGGGATTTCTGCTGCCGTGGATGGTTTCATATTCATCCAGCATCCAAAGCATATGCTTTGCATTTGTCATAACATCGGGGGCAGGAACATCAATGTTAGGGCCGACATTTCTTGCCAACTGACGGACATAGCCTCGGCATAGGCTTTCCTGTTCGCGTTCTGTAAGATTCCTTGGATCACAAATGATGCCGCCTTTGCCGCCGCCTAAGGGAATGTCAACAACAGAACTTTTCCATGGCATCCACATAGACAGGGCCCGAATTGTATCAATGGTCTCCATTGGATGGAAACGAATACCACCTTTCGCGGGACCCCTTGCGTCATTGTGCTGTAC
>JAAZHD010000583.1 GCA_012510895.1 Clostridiales bacterium | reverse complement strand
TACTCACTGTATGTATCTACAGATAATGGAGAAACATTTAGTAAACGAAGCAACTTGCCATTTGATCACCTTTATAATTATGGTACCGGCACCGTACTTGATGACGAAAGTATCATTGTTTATGCTTATCCGTGGGATGAGACGGAGAATACGGATGAACACAATTTGCCTTATGTAATTAGCAAGGACGGAGGATACACCTGGTCTGAAGTAAAAACGGCATATTTTGAAAAAAGATTAAGAAACCCGCAATTATCTGAAAAAATTGGAGATTTCTACTTTATGCACGGACGCAGCGGGAGTATGGGCGATGATCCATGTCATCTTGTCCTGTATACATCTAAAGACGGCATAAACTGGGACAACGGGATATTTTTAAATAGGGGAGGACGAGATGCAGATTCTTATTCTGCCAATGCAGTGATCGGAAAGCATGATGAATCCAAACCAAAAAAATTATTGATACAATCAAGCATCGCTTATGATGGTAGATGCAAGGTGAATACTTGCCATTGGTGGATTGAAAATATAAGCAAGGCTTAGTCTTACTGACAATTTGATTACAAAGGACCGATTCTATGTTAAAGGATAAAAAACCTAATGTCGTTATTATCTATGCTGATGACTTGGGTTATGGAGATTTGTCATGCTATGGCGGTGTAGGGGTTGAGACTCCAAATGTGGATAACCTTCTGGATAATGGTATAAAGTTTACCAATGGTTATTCTACATCAGCAGTATGTACGCCGGCCAGATACAGTCTTCTGACAGGAGAGTATCCATTCAGAAACCCCAGAACTCATATACTTCCGGGAAATGCCTCATGCATTATAAGCAAAGATAAACTAACCTTGCCTAAGGTCTTTAAAAAGGCAGGATATCAGACTGCAATTATTGGAAAATGGCATCTTGGTTTAGGTGAAGGCAACCTGGATTGGAATAAAGAGATTACTCATACCCCCAACGATGTAGGATTTGATTACTCTTTTATTTTTCCTGCTACAAATGATCGTGTTCCCTGTGTTTATGTAAGAAACAGAAAAGTAGTAAATCTGGACCCGAATGATCCAATAGAGGTATCCTATGCAGATGAATGCCCATTTGACGATATAGTGACAGCAACTAATAATCCTGAATTATTAAGAATGGTTCATAGTCATGGCCATAATAAGAGCATTGTTAACGGCATAGGCAGAATTGGATATATGCGCGGTGGTAAAAAGGCTGTTTGGAAGGATGAAGATCTGGCAGAAGATTTTTTGAATGAATTAAAAAATTTTATTACATCTAATAAAAATAATCCGTTCTTTGTATATTATGCACTGCATCAACCACATGTTCCCAGGGTTCCTAATCCAAGATTTGCAGGTACAAGCAATCTTGGGCCGCGCGGGGATGTTATTGTTGAACTTGACTGGTGTGTTGGTGGACTGAGGAAGCATATGGAAGAAGAAGGACTGCTCGAAGATACTATTATCATATTTACCAGTGATAATGGTCCTGTTCTCGATGATGGTTATCTGGATGATTCTCCGAGACTTAATCAGATGTGCAGGCATAAACCTGCCGGACCATTACGCGGCGGCAAATACAGCAAATTCGATGGAGGTACCAGGATTCCTTTCATTGTTTCTTGGCCTTCTCATATTAAGCCTCAGACCTCTTCAGCACTTATCAGTCAGGTAGAC
>JAAZHD010000582.1 GCA_012510895.1 Clostridiales bacterium | reverse complement strand
TTGCCAACCCAGGATGTCATTCCACAGGCTTTATCCTTCTGGTTTATCCGCTGATCAAGCTCGGCATCCTTCCCAGGGATTATCCCTTAACATGCACCTCTGTTACCGGCTACAGCGGCGGCGGCAAAAGTCTTATTGCCAAATATGAAGATGAAAATGCCCCGGACAGCATCAACAGTCCGAAGCCATACGGACTTAATCTTAAGCATAAGCATTTACCGGAAATGAAAGTGATTCCAGGCCTCGACTATGAACCGGTTTTCCTTCCGATCGTGGCAAACTTTTATAAAGGTATGGCTGTATCAGTTCCAATCGCAGTGAGAAAGCTTAATAAAAAAGCAGGCGCTGAAGATGTTCAGAAGATGATGGCCGAATTCTATAAGGATGAAAAATTTATCAGGGTGATGCCTTATGGAGATGACAGCCTGCTTGAGGATGGCAAATTTTTGAATCCGGAAGCCTGCAATGACACAAACCGGGTTGAGATATCTGTTTTCGGTCATGAAGAACAGATCCTGCTTACAGCCCGATTTGATAACTTAGGCAAAGGAGCATCCGGAGCAGCAGTACAGAACATGAATATAATGCTGGGCTTTGACGAGGATATTGGGCTGTGAGCATATTGATCAGGAAAAAAACGGCCCTAAGAGCAATTCTGATTATATTGCTTATTACTATCTTTTTGTTTTCTCCTTTCTGCGCTTTTATCCGAAGCTGCGCAGTTATGCTTCCATACAGCTGTTATCATAAAAGAAACAGCGTACTGTATAAAAATCAGATTAAATTCAGCATCTCCGGCGGCCTTCATACAAAAAAGAGAGACTGGTACCCTTTCACTGTATATTTTAACGATGATGAAGGGTTATCGGCTTATTTGGGGGAGCCTGTGGAATTCACCGTGCTTTATAACTTCGGCCATTTTCAACATCTTAAAGGGGCTTCCTCTTATTACAATCCCAATTCTCCCTATTACAGCAGCATATACGGCGGCTATATCCTAAAGCCCTATGATAAAAACAGAAAGTTCGGTTTTCAGGAAGACGGAACCCTGAACCTGGAGGAGCTGGCAAAGATACCGGAATTTGATCAGAAATATCTGCTGCTGACTTCCATTGGATGTCCGCCGGAGGATAAGGTTTTTCATGTGGAAATCATTTCGACAGAATATGATTTGGAGTATGCAGGGTATAAAGGATGGGCCCGTGTAGATTTAGAAATAAGAACTAACAGCCCGGTTCATGAATATAGGGGGTTTAATCAGGGATATCTGCAATTTGGAAAACCTATGGGCCTTTTCCATTACAAAGAAAGCTTTCCTGTTATAGACTTGAAGGGGCGGGCTTATGCAAGGTACTTTGATGAGTTTCAGTCAACCATTGTCTTATATGTCATGGCTCCTTCCCGGGAAGTTGTAAATGAAGCTGATCAGGAAATATTATCCGATACAGAAATCAATAAAATAATAAATTGAGTTTATTATATGATAGAATAAGAGCTGCAGGAAGTATAATACAGCTTAGTAAAAGGTGGATATTATGCAGGGCAGTCAAAGCCTTACAGGAGTCATTGAAAGAATTACATTTGTGAATAATGAGAACGGATACACTGTAGCCAGAATCAGAAGCAAGGGCTGCAAAGATCTTATTACCATTGTGGGGAATATGCCGTCTGTAAGCATAGGGGCAGTTGTATCCTTAAAAGGGAGCTGGAAGGTTGATTCCAGGTACGGGAGACAATTCGAAGTGGTTTCTTTTGAGGAAAAACTGCCGGCAACTGCAGCAGGTATTGAGAAATATCTGGGCAGCGGGCTTATAAAAGGAATCGGCCCTGTGTATGCCAAGCGGATAGTAAAAAAATTTAAGGCAGATACCTTAAGGGTCATTGAAGATGATATAGAGCGCCTTTTGGAGGTAGAGGGCATAGGTCCAAGGCGAATAGAGATGATCAAGGCTGCGTGGGAAGAACAGAAAGAAGTAAAGAACATTATGATATTTCTTCAGTCCCATGGAGTCTCTACGGCTTATGGAGTTAAGATATATAAGTATTATGGGAATGAAAGCATAAAAGTAGTGCAGGAAAACCCATATAAGCTGGCCGATGATATATGGGGCATTGGGTTTAAGACAGCTGATAAGATCGCTCAAAACATCGGTTTTGATTTTAAGTCGTATGAAAGAATACGCTCCGGAATTTTTTATGTGCTTAATCAAATGTCAAATGACGGGCACTGTTTTGCATATAGGGATCAATTGATTGAAGAGGCAAATAAATTGCTGGAAGTTGAGCCGGAACTGGTTGAGTCGGCTGTGGATTCAATGTTGAAGGAAGGCTCCCTGGTTCTGGACCAGGATGATGCGATTTTTCTGCCTGTTTTTTATCACAGCGAAGTAGGCGTTGCAAGAAGATTGAAACAAATAAAAGAAACGGATTCTCCTTTTATTCATAAACCCAAAGAAGAAATCCTGGAATTATTAGAAAGAAGGAACAAGGTCAGGTATGATAGAATACAAAGAGAGGCCATTATTAAAGCAGGTTCGCAAAAGCTTATGATTTTAACCGGAGGCCCGGGAACCGGAAAAACCTTTACCACCCTGGGCATCATATCCTTATACCGGCAGCTGGGCGCAAGAATTCTGCTGGCGGCGCCCACCGGCAGGGCAGCCAAGCGGATGTCTGAGGGTACCCGCATGGAAGCTAAAACCATTCACCGCCTTTTGGAATATCAACCGGCTAAGGGAGGATATACCGTCAATGAGGATAATCCTCTGAAATGTGATGTGCTCATCCTGGACGAGGTTTCCATGGTTGATCTGATTCTCATGTATAATCTTTTAAAAGCCGTTCCCAATGAAGCCGTCGTCATAATGGTTGGAGATATTGATCAGCTGCCCTCTGTCGGGGCAGGCAACGTTCTTCGTGACATGATAGAGTCCGGAGGAATAGAAGTAGTCAGGCTGACTACCATCTTTCGTCAGGCCCGGGGCAGCATGATTATCACCAATGCACACAGGGTAAACCAAGGTTATTTTATAAAGTACAGCGGGCCGAAAACCAGAGATTTCTTCTTTATGGAGGAAGAAGAACCTGATAAGATAGCAGAAACCATTGTGTCCCTGGTAGTGAAGAGACTGCCGAAATACTATAATGTTGACCCGATTAAGGATATTCAGGTGCTTTGCCCCATGCTGAGAGGATCTACCGGAACCCATAATTTAAATCGCTTGCTGCAGGAAAAGTTCTCCTCGCGGGGACTGT
>JAAZHD010000581.1 GCA_012510895.1 Clostridiales bacterium | reverse complement strand
GGTACAATGCAATAACTACAATAGTTATTACAACCATATATTATGGTGACCCATGCACTGACACCTTTAGTACGATGTATTGGCACGTATTCAGTTACCGTTCCTTCCGAATCCACTATTTCCACTACTGTATGGTTTGAGTTTAAGGCTTGAAATAATAGTTGTGGTAAACGATGGACATTATGGGTCCCGAATACCAGATCCACAAATGGGAAAGTTTTAGTTATATAATCGGCAACTTCTGCTTGCTGCATCATGCAACCGCAAATACCTATAATACAATTTGGATTTACTTGCTTATATGACTTTAATGCACCTACATTTCCATATACCCTTAACTCTGCATTCTCTCGCACGCAACAAGTATTGAATAATACCAAATCCGCCTCTTGCTGATTCTGCGTCTGGGTATAACCTATTTCATGTAGCATACCAGCTAACTTTTCAGAGTCATGTACATTCATTTGACAACCATAGGTAGTAATATGATAAGTAAAATTTTTACCTTGAATCCGTTTCCTTAATTCTTCTATATAATCTTTCTGAGATTTTAAATTATGTTCAGATATCATTTTTGTATTACAATGAGACATAGTCTTCTTCCTTTCAGTCCTGATCTTAAACATTATATAAGGTTCTATGCTTTTACGCAAGTTCTGATGTAATTGGGGCATAATTTATATAGGAGATGATTGAAAATGACTCATCAATTATTAACTGCTTTAAAAACGATTTTTTCTTCATATTTCATCATTCTATGTATTATATGTGGAGCTATACTATCATTTCTTTATCCGTATCAGGTTTATAGCACTGAAATGATATTTAAAAAAGAATACAAAATAGGCACTTTTATAGGTTATATTTACATATTTTTAAGTATAGTAATATTTTTCATTCTTAAAATATTTGGGTGATCAATGTCTTATTTCCCCGACCCGACGTATCTGAACTCTGGCTTCAATTTCTAAAACTGCAGACTTATATACTTCCTCCCAGTGAGATTGATTCTTTCTCCAAAAATCCGGATAATAACTCTTGGCTTTTTCCTTTAGCATAAAAGGTTCACAATTGAACTCCTTTAATGTTTTATTAAAGGCTTTTTTTACTCTGTGTTTTATATTCTCTTCCATTATTCTTTCTAAACGGCTCAAAAATTCTTCTTCCTCAATTTCTAAATCATCTCTTACAATTTCTGTTATATCTCCTTCAATACGTAAATCCAGATTAACATATAATTTATCTTCCCTTATCTCCGGTTCTAGTTTAGATTGTGCATTAAAAATTTTCAACATAGCATGATCACCTAATTCATCCGGTAATTGTACAGTTAAGTAACCGGATCCCAAATCACCACGTAAAAAACGAATTCCCATCATTTCTTCACCGGTTAACCATCCCACTAATTTCATATCACGGAAAGCTCCACCGCCGGATACATCTATTTTATTATCCATCGGAAGTATTCTAGCCAAAATAAAATCATACCCGCTAATATCCACCATATGTAGTCTGCCAAGATTCATATAATTTGTTAATTCCAATGCATATTTGCTGTTTTCTTGTAGCATTTCCGCAATAACAAATGAGGGTAATACAGATGTATGAAACTCCATATCAAGTATATCTTTTGCGCGCCCCTGAACTACTGCAAG
>JAAZHD010000580.1 GCA_012510895.1 Clostridiales bacterium | reverse complement strand
GGAGAGCTGAGGGTCAAATCAATACGCCGTACGAACAGAAGGTCTCCTGTTTGGAACATCGCAGGACGGGATGAATATTTAGCATCAAAACTTTGATCAAAAAAGTATTTAACAAAGCTGCCTTCTTGCTGGGGAGGCAGCTTTTCACTAAAGGTGGTATTAATTCTATGAAGTACATTATTATTCTTGGGGACGGTATGGCTGACTGGCCCCTTGATGAAATAGGCGGGAAAACCCCTCTGGAAGCCGCACAAAAACCAAATATGGATAAACTGATCAAATCAGGAATTGCAGGAATGGTTCATACCATTCCGGAGGGAATGCCTGCAGGGAGCGATGTTGCCAATTTGTCGGTTTTCGGGTTTGACCCGAGAAACTGTTATACATGCCGCTCCCCTCTTGAGGCTATAAGTATGGGGATCAGACTTGGTTCCGATGATACTGCCCTGAGGTGCAACCTGGTCACTTTAAGCGATGAAGACGAATACGAAAATCGCTCGATGATCGACTACAGTGCGGGAGAAATCACAACCGAAGAATCCTCCGCCCTTATAAAAGATGTTGCAAAAGAACTTAACAGGGATGGCATAGCCTTTTTCCCCGGGGTCAGTTACCGCCATTGTCTCATTTGGAAAGACGGGCCGTTGGATATAATGCTTACCCCACCCCATGATATTTCCGGAAAGAAAATCGCTGAATATCTGCCTAAGGGGCCTGGATGCGAGATTGCCATGGAACTTATGAAGAAGAGCACCAGGATTCTTAACAATCATCCTGTTAATATAAGCCGTATTGAGAGAGGGTTAAACCCTGCCAATTCCATATGGCTCTGGGGTCAGGGAAAGAAGCCCGAAGTTCCGTTGTTTATTGAAAAATACGGTCTTTGCGGTTCGGTTATTTCGGCGGTGGACCTGGTAAAGGGCATCGGTATTGCTTCGGGAATGAAGTCTGTAAATGTTAAAGGGGCCACAGGTAATATAAAAACAAACTTCAAGGGCAAGGCAGAGGCTGCCCTGAATGAATTGAGGGAAGGCAGAGACCTTGTTTATATCCATATCGAAGCTCCGGACGAATGCGGGCATCAAGGCCAACTGAAGGAAATAATCCGGACAATTGAGCTGATAGACAGGGATGTGTTGGGCACACTGCTTGATGGTCTTGAAGACATGGGGCATTACCGCATTATGGTGCTTCCTGATCATCCTACACCGATAGCCATCAGGACACATTGTGCCGATCCGGTTCCTTTCTTCATATATGACAGCAGAAAGCCGGAAATAATAAATCCAAAGGCTGTTTACTCAGAAGCTTACGCAAAATCAACCGGTCTTGTGATACGGGAAGGACATACCCTGATGGATAGGTTCCTGGAACAGTGGCAATAGGAGCTTTTAACGACAAGGGTATTAAAAGAGTTCTGGATTTGCCGGATGAAGAGAACCCTGTTTATCTGATGCCTGTAGGAATAAAGTGAAATATTTGCCTTAAGATCATTTATGACAATAATCCATGTTAAAAATGAAGGAAAGGAAATGGATCATAAGGAACTTGAAGCATTTTTCCGTTCGTTGGATCGTTCGTTTTTTGTCGATAATGATATGAAAACATATGCAGATCTGGATATGCCTTTACCCATAGGCTATGGTCAAACCATCTCTCAGCCCAGTCTTGTTCTGGAAATGACCAGGATTCTGGCCCCGGAAAATAACAGCAAAGTCCTTGAGATTGGGACCGGATCGGGATTTCAGACTGCTATTCTTGCTAAAATGTCCGCAGAAGTTTATACCGTAGAAAGAATCGATAAGCTTATGGAAAAGGCCAGAAAAAGGCTTGACTCATTGAATTTCTCGAATATTTATTATAAGGTGGGTGACGGAAGCTTAGGCTGGAAGGAATACGCTCCGTATGACAGGATCATGGTAACTGCGGCAGCGCGTATTCTGCCGGACAACCTGGTCAGCCAGTTAAAAAACGGCGGCAGGATGGTTATTCCGGTCGGTCCGCCTCACTTGCAGGAATTGCAGCTTATTACGAAAACAGATAATGGCGATATACACATTAAAACCGTTGAAATGGTAAGATTCGTCGAACTTAAAGGCCAGTACGGCTGGGTGGAATAACCGCCGTGCGGAGCAGGGATGCATGAGGCTGTTTCAGATAGGGCAAAGAACATACTAAAGAACCGTCCCAGATATGGGACGGTTCTTTTTTTATTGGCCCTTTAAGACCTCTTTAGGCGGGATTTTGATTACCTGGCCTTGTATGATCTTGTTAGGATCCGAGATATTATTGTATTTACACAATTCATCAATCAGTGATGTATCACCGTAGTAAGTCCTGGTTATGGAGCTCATGCTGTCTCCCTTCTTTACCACATGCTCCTTGATCTCGGTTTCCTTAGGCGTAGGCGTCGGAGTAGGAGTAGGATCAGGAGTTGTTTCATCAGGATCCTCACCAGGATATATATCATCAGGTGTATTCGTTGGAGTTGCCGTTACAGGCGGTTTAGCCGTCGACGTTGGCGAAGGCAGGTTCTCCTTGCCGATATTCATTAATGAACGTATTATCAGGAAAATAATCCCGAACAATATCAAAACAGTTACAAAAACCATGCCAATCAGAATAGTACTCTGATGCTTGCTGGTGTT
>JAAZHD010000579.1 GCA_012510895.1 Clostridiales bacterium | reverse complement strand
GTTTTTGTTATGATTAAGAGCATAATATTGCAGAGGAGCTTTAATATGTCAAATAAGAAAGTATTAGCAACGGTTGAAGGCAGAGAGATTACCGAAGAGCACATAGACCGTTTACTTGCCGGCTTAGGGCCGCAAAGAGTGGAACAATTCAATACTCCTCAGGGCAGAAGAACCTTGTTGAACGAGGTAATCACCCAGGAATTGATTTACTTGGACGCAAAAGATAATAACCTGGATCAGGATCCGGGATACCTGACTGAACTGGAGATTATGAAGGCAGAGCTTTTAAAGCAATACGGGCTGCGGAAGATGATGGAAGACATTGAGGTAACCAGAGAGGAAGCCCTTAACTATTACAATGCTCATAAGCATAACTTCAGATCCCGTGAATCCATCAGGGCCAAGCATATTCTGGTTGAAGATGCGGCAAAGGCAGAGCAGATTTACTGGGATGTGAAGAAGGGCCTGTTCTTTGAAGAGGCTGCAAAGAAGTATTCCACCTGTCCTTCTGCATCCGTCGGCGGCGATTTGGGTTACTTCAGCCGCGGCCAGATGGTGCCTGAGTTTGAGGAAGCGGCTTTTGCTCTTAAGGTAAATGATGTCAGCCGCCCGGTTAAAACCCAGTTTGGTTATCATATAATAAAGCTGGTAGACAGAAAGGCGCCGGGCTTTAAGGATTTTGAAGAGGTAGAGGGAGAAATCCGCAATATCCTGATGGGCAGCAAGCAAAATAAAAAATATGTGGAAGAAAGCAAACGGCTGCGTGAAAAATATTCCGTAGTTATGAAATAGCTTGTTCCGAAAAAAGTAATATTGTACTAAAGTGACGTCGTCATCAGCGGCGTCTTTTTTATATTGCTTTAAACTGCTGCCCAAAGCGGCTTTCTATGATATTATTTAACTTGATACAGGAATGGAGAAGGATTGCTGCTGAAATTGCAGATATAACTGACCGGGGAAGGTGATAGACAGTGGGTGAAAAAATAAAGGATAACTTACTTCGTATTGTTACTTCAGGCATAGGAGATTGGCTGTATTATTCGATTCATTATAATCGTTATGAAGCTACCCCTTATAAAGCCCTTGATCTATTCTTTGATGAATACAGTCTCAGGGAGACTGACAAGGTTATAGATTTTGGCTGCGGCAAGGGCAGGGTGGCATTTTATCTGCATGATCGATTCAATGTAACGGTAACCGGGGTTGAAGTAAATGAAGAAACATATAATGAAGCAATAAGGAACAAAAACTCCTACATTCAAAGAAAGAAGGAAAAAGACGTTCCTATTCACTTTCACCTTGGCCCAGCTGAGGATTATAAAGTGGATAGGTCCTATAACCGATTCTACTTTTTCAATCCCTTTTCAGTTCATATTTTTAAAAAGGTAGTTGGGAATATTCTTGATTCTGTTGAAGAATACAGGCGTTCGGTGGATATTATCCTATTCTATCCCCTGCCGGATTATCAGTATTTTCTTAAAAAAAGCACTCCTTTTAAACTGATAAAAGAAGTAGTGATTCCGGAATCTGATGATAAATACGATAAATTTTTGGTATACCGCTATTAGTATATTTAAAATTCTTTTTGGAAAAGAATGCGTTCAAATTGCACCCATAGTTAAATAGTGTTATTATTAAATCAATAAATAACTTCACATCTTTAGTGTTGTTCCGATTGAGAGCTGTCAGGCAAATGCACAATGAATGCACAATGAAGGTGTGCAGGATAATATGATAATCATTGGTGAAAAGATAAATACCAGCATAAAATCCATGGAGCGGGCCGTAAAGGCGAAGGATGCCGAAGTCATTCAGGACATGGCATTAAGG